>JAESSR010000129.1 GCA_016764015.1 Phycisphaerales bacterium | reverse complement strand
CTCCAAAAGAATCACCACTATTCTCCATTTGAGCATCAATCATAATTTCAAGATCTGAAACTCCTTGATAACCAGTAGGATCAATCCCTGAAAGAGGATTATTGAATATATACGTGTAAGGATTAAGTGATTGCGTACTTGTAGGAGCTTGAATAAACGGGTCTACAGAAAGGAATCTCGCGTTATTATAATCATACATTCGGCCTTGTATGACTCCCAAGGCAGCTTTTTCACTAGAACCTAATTTCCCCTAGTACTTCAATAACTTAAATAGCAGTTTCCATCAGTGTACTTTCTGAACTAAATTTTTACATCCCAGACGCGGCTTTTCGCTCAACGTTAGCCATAATTATGCACGTAATGATACTTCTGAGCAAGGTTTTATATACAGATTAGCCAACTTTTTAGCCGTAAAATATATACCATTTTGGATTAATACATTGGTGTATTAGGCTCATACTGTGTACATGATTGTATGTACTTCTGTAGCTTATAGCCGTTTCGGCTATTGCAATAGCCGAAACGGCTATAAGCATATACATTGATGTAAATATAACTCACGACCTCCAAAGCCTGCTGGTGTGTGGCCGCGGCAACTCATCTGGTTTCAGACTGCCTCGACATTGGCCGCGGACACGCAACAGTAGGCTCACCGCGTAGCTGGTGGTTCTCTTGATCTGTTTGGTGATAACCAATGTTAAGAAGGGTGGAGCCAGTGGGACAACTAGAGGATCGCAAGTTGCCCCAAAGCGACTTGGGCTCTTGTCTGGCTCACTGGCGCGGGTGGGAATAGATAATAAACTAGCCTTGCCCACGGATGGGCAACAACATTGTAGGCATCACGGATAGTATGCTCTCATGGCAATTTAACATAGTGTGTGTTATACGGCGAAGCGAACAGTGGTGGACATTGAGAGGTACGAACTTTGGCCAGCCACTGCGTATAATGCCACATTATGTTAAGCTGCTCATACTATAGCCCCATGTGGGGTTGGGGTAGACACTGTTTATGTTGCCAAGATGCTGGTTATTAATTCGATGATTTCAGGCTACATGCTTACACGACATTGCTGAATGATAAATTTTCAGCATACTCTAAAGTTTGACAGCATTGTCTTGTAAGCATAACTTATGCCGAGTATTTGCCGCAGTTTCAGCTAGCTAAAAGGTGAAGCTAGCCTCCTTTGTTTGGCTTCCTCGATGCCAGTTTGTACGTGGCAATTGCTCTCCTTTTATCTTAATGCAGGGTTGATATTTCTGGGTCTTCGGGTTCTTGTTTTGTTAGCATGTTTTTATGCACACGGGGTTTATTCTTAGCAGGATGTGTGGCTGTATGAATATCTTTAAGTTTCTTGATGCTCACTTGGGTATAAATTTGGGTGGTATCTAGTTTGGCATGTCCAAGCATGGCTTGAATGTATCTGATGTCTGCACCATTCTCAAGCATTAGTGTAGCCATGGTATGTCGGAACAGATGACATGAGCCTGTTTTGTTGATGTTGGCTTTTTCTATGTAACCCTTAACTATTCTTGATAGCCATGTTAAGCCTATTTCTTCACCATAGGTATTCAGGAATAGAATGTTATCACTCATGCCAATAACTAGTTCTGGGCGGCATTCACTCAGGTATTTTTCTATCCAGCTAATGGCTCTATCACCAATGGGTAACATTCTGTCTTTATCTCCTTTTCCATGGCGCACCATGATTGTTCCTCGATCTATATCGATGTCTGTTGTCTTCAAGCTTGTTAGTTCATTTCTGCGGATGCCTGTTGAATACAACACTTCCATTATTGTCCTGTCTCGGATTCCTGTTGTTGTGGTGATATCTGGTTGGTTTAGTATTGTTTCGGCATCACTGGCCGTTAGTATATGTTTCGGCAATCTCTTGGTGACTTTGGGTAGATCTAAATCACTGGCTGGGTTGTACAGGATGTAATTCTGACGGGTTAACCATTTGAACATGGCCTTGATGGCCATTAGGTAACTGAGTTGACCTGATACACTTAATGGCTCACCGTTGCTTTTTCTTATCAGGAATAAATGGCGTTGATAGCGTTCAAGGATTGGGCGGGTTATTTCCTGTACTTTAAGCAATCCTCTTTCATCACACCATGTTAGGAATCTTCTGAGATAGATTTCACGGCTGTGAATGGTATTCTTGCTCATGTTGATCACTTTGCAATGCTGGATAAATCGCAGCAAGTGGAAGTATAAACTATCAGGGTTTTGGGTGTCGCCTATTGGTGGCAATGGTTTTCTTTTGCCTTTACGTGGCATTTATGCCGCTCCGCTTATTGCATTACGATGCGATGCATTGCTGTTTTTTTTATGTATAGGGCGTGCATTTTTGGGTGTTTTGTTGTTTGATTCATCAGATGTGTTGGTGTTATTGGCTTTTTGGGTGTTTTCCTTGCCCAGACCACCCCCAGACTTGGGGCAGACTTGAGCCAAACTTGGGGTAGACTTCTCAGACTTTATCCCAGACTTTATTGCTTTAGACCCAGACTTTTGAAAGTCATACAACTGTTTTACATCAATCAAGCCCATCATATGACTGCTGTTTTCCGTGCTTTGACCATCATATGCCAGTTCATAAACAATTGATTGCCCTCGACCGCCTTTGTGTACAATCAGGTATTCCATGTCTGTTAATCTGCCACAATGTGTTTTAAGTTGGCTATCACTCCAGTGGGTGTATTCTCTGATGCCTCTACGACTAAAGCGATAATCGGCTTGATCTATCTTTTCTTTGTCACAAGCGGATTCAATCATTTTTTTTACCAATGTTAGTAATGTTCTGGTTTGTGGTGGTAATTCATCCAGCGTTCTGCCAAGCACGATATGCGCCAGTTTGTTTGCCCATTGAATATCGGATATCTCTACCTCGATGTATGGAATGGTTTCACCATTGTTATTGATAGATTTTATCTCTCTTTGGTGTTGATGTATTGATGCTATGGTGCTGATCAGGTTGAGGTACTTCATGTGATCACGGCGGGTGCGGGTTTTGTTGCTCATGAATGTCAGTTTAT
>JAESSR010000128.1 GCA_016764015.1 Phycisphaerales bacterium | reverse complement strand
CTGCTATTTCAGATTCGCAAGAACCACTCCCTCACGGTCGCGGCTCGCCAGAATCAGAAAAAATTCAAGGCGGATACTACCAAACCATCACACCATTGCCGTTCTTCCCCGATGGCTCAGCGCTCGAAAATCTCCCCGGCCCGACCGGGTTAGAGAACCTGCGGACGATCGCCGTCACGCGATTAATGCTCGACAACTTCCCCCATGTCAAAGCATTCTGGATCATGCAGAGCCTGCCGATGGCCCAAGTGATGCTCGAAGCCGGCGCCGATGACATCGACGGCACCGTCGTCTGGTACGACATCACCAAAGCAGTCGGCGAAGGCACGCACCAAGAAACCACCGAGCGAGATTTAATCACCGCGATTCGAGAAGCCGGGTATGAGCCGGTGGAACGGGACACGCTGTATCGCAAGGTTGTGCGTGATGGGAGTGATTGGCGAGTCGAGGGGTAATCTGTGACAAGCTTCAAAACAGAATCAGAGATGACATATCGATTGATCTGGAAGTTCTCAATTCTGAGTTCATTGATCGGAATAACAGTTCTTTACTTGAGTTATCATGCAATTGGTGGGTATGGCCTGGTGTTGTTGGGAGTTGCACATGGGGTTGTGTTTATCCCAACTTTGATAGCTGATGGATGTGCACTCTGGAAGATCATCATTGCCAGCATTGTGTGCATTACTTATCCATTTTGGGGTTTGATGGTCGGCATGATGATCTTTAGCGTCGCGGCGCCATTGGTTGATTCTTTTCTTTGGGGGCTTGTCGTCGCATGGACATTGAGTCGTCCTTGGACGATATTGATTTTTCTTTTGGTTGGTATCCTCTCGAATATATCTCTCTTTGTCGTCATGCATTTCAACTTGGGGTCGAGTTCCGATTGGGGTATACCACAAACGATCGGCGTGTGGTATGTCATCATGCTCCCCGTGTTCCCGTTAATCATTCGATATCTACCCAAACCGACAACAGTTCCTAATCCAAATGAATGCATGCATTGCAGCTATTCACTCGTCGGTTTGCCAGATGGATCCCTCTGCCCAGAGTGCGGTCGGGAGAACTCGGATTTGGTGAAGAAGTTTTGACGCATGCGAAATACAGAATCGTGCTATTCGTTTTCATCGAATAAGCGTTTCACAATCACTGGGCCATTCGAGAGTGATCCGTTCTGATCAAAGAACTTGATAATTGGTGATTTGCCTCGTTCTTTCACAAGCTCGATATCGTTTCCATAGCTATATTCGGCGGCCAATAATCGAGACCATTTGAGAGTTTTATTGCTCCCCGTATCGTTCGCTATGAGCAACAGGCGGGTGTTGGTCAGGATGACCCGCCCGCTGTGAATCAACTGATACCGATCAAAGGAATCTCTACCTATTCTGATTTTTCGGGTTTCATGCCATTCAGCAGGTTCATCAAGATATGAAATTTCTTCTTTTCCTAAGCGAAGATCAAGAATTTTGATCGGTGTCAGAGGCTTTGAGAGCAACTCCCATCGTTCCTGAGCTGCAAGTAGTTTTTGCTCAACATTAGGATTTATTGCTGGGTCAACTCTCAAACGATTACATAGGTCTGTAAAATTCTTGATCTCGTCGGGAGTGAGTAGGCTGTCAAGAAGTATATCTTGAATATGTAATTCGAGTATTGCCCCGACGGTTTCGTTGTATGCGGACTGCATATCTTTGAGCCCGATTTGTTTGGCAAACTGGCCGAGTTCAGCGTATTGGTTATCACTTAGGCCATCGGGACCGACCATTCGAATTAGTTTTTCGACAAAGATATCTCTTCCTGAGCGTTGTATAGCTTCATCCACATCGGATTTGTCGAGTTTGAATATCGAGATATAATTTCTGGCAAAGTCTTTTTCCGCGACATCAACGGCACCATCTTCGAGAAGGTGATACATGATTTCTCTGAATAGTTCGAGCCACCGTTGGTGAAACATGGCCGGTATATCCACATCACATTCAGTGCCAATCCGTTCAACCATGCTTTTGCTCAACTGGCCTTTGATCACCAGATTTTTTGCCCGCGCGAATGCGTTCTCATCACTGTCTGTTCTGGTGATTCTTTGAAAAATGGATTTTTTATTTAGAAGTGCTGGTGCGATTGGAAATTGAATAGTCATGTAATGAATATATCATCTCGGAATACAAAAAGGGCGACCGTGGGCCGCCCTTAGAGAAATTGGTTGTGAAAATCAACTTAGAACTTCCACCCGACTCCCATGTAGTAATCCACATCATTCGGCTTGATCCCCGTCCCCGGATCTGAATCATGGCGGTGCTCAAGCCCGGCTTTCATCGTCATGCCGGTCTCGGCATCAAGAATAACTTCGATGCCTGCGCCGCTGTTCCAACGGAATTCACCCAAGTCATCAAAGCTGGGATAATAAGTCGTCGCTGCAAAGAGTTTGGTGTCGGTAGAAAGCTGATAGGTCCAGTCCAAGCCTAAGAGCCCTTCGGGGACGAGTGTTTCGTCCGCGTTTGATCCAGAATCAAATGAAGCACCAAGACCAGCACGCCCGATGAGGGTCGTTTTGTCATCCTTGATGAACTCGTACCCGACGCCGCCGGCTGCGCTCAACCGGTGCTGCCATGATTGGAACTCATCGTACTCGTATCCGCCTTTGGCGAAGTATCGCCATTTGGAATCTGTGAGCCAGTCGTTCTGGGCTTTGAACTCGCCTCGGGCGGTATTCTTGGTGCCATCGGATGTGCCAAAGAGATAAGAGAGGCTCAGCGAAGTTTCATACTTCGATGTGTTGCGTTGCCCGCCGAGTGACAAACGAGCACTGAAGTTCTCGTTGTTCCCCGATGCACCGCTGAACCCAACATCTGCGGACCAATCCCACCCGTCTTTCCACGAGCTTGGATCTGCGGGGACATCAGGCTCCGCATCTGGCTGGATGCGTGAGATTGAGTCATTGGTCGTGACAACCTCAATTTCGGTGCCATTCTCAATCGCTGCCGCTACTTGAGCCGCCTGGAGTTCAGCCTTGGCGTTCTCGAAGGCGATCCGTGCTGTTTCGAGCCGCTCTTGGGCGGTGGTGTCAACGGCGAGCGCTGATGATGAGCAGGCAATTCCTGCTGCAATTGCGATGATGGTGGACTTGGTGAGCATGCATGTATTCATGATTGTGTACCTGTGAGTTCTGAGTTGAAACCGCTTCGTTGTCTCATCCCCGAGACTGAGCATGAGAGGGAAGGCGTGAGTTTGGTGAGAGTCAACCCAAATAGGTGAAACTCCCAAGCCGTTTTCCCGTATGCTGTAGTACAGTGCCTCGATCTCATATCTGCCCATCCTGCCTGACAGAACTCGCCCGTATCCGTGCGGTGCCCGATGTGCATTATGGATTGCCAATTGTGGTGTGCCCGGGATGCCAGATGGCATCTGTTCGGACCAAGCATCCCGATCAGATGTTCTGGCGCGAGGTAATCAGAACGCTCCGTTCTATCCGTATGCTCGTGTTCAAGACTTTTCTCCTCGTGACGATGACGCTCTTGATGCTCTTTGCCACAGGTGTGATGATCAATGCGATCGAGCGTGCTGATACGAGCACCAATGGATTGATGATGATCCCCTCGCCATTTGTATTTGATCCTTACGGCATCTTTCCCGCTGCTTTGCTGGCGATCGGCGCAGGATGTGTGATTCGGTTGGCGTTTGGGCATCATCGTGCCTTGGGATCGCTCGGTATTCTGTATGGATCCAGCTTTGCGGTTGTCATGGTCTTTGCATTGTATTATCTGATTCATGATGGTATTCGATGGCTGCTCGGGCAAGGTGGCGCGCCTGGGCTGCCCTCAATGAATGATTCGGCGAGTTTTTTGGGTGCCTTTTTAACGATCAGTGTTGTTGCAGCACTCGGGCTCGTCCCGGCATGGTTGCTTCGGGCGTATGTTCAAAGAAGTGCCCATCGACGATACTGCAGAATCCGAAAAAATATTCGACGACGACAATCCCAAACGAGTTAACTGTTAGTGAGCATACAGACATGAATGAAAACGAGTTCAAATCTGAACCATCCATATCATCCACATCATCGAATCAGATTCAAGCCGATCGAGCATGTATCAAATGCGGGTTTAATCTGTACGGACAAGTTGTCTCCAAAGAGCCTCATTATGGACTTGCGATTGCGATCTGCCCTGAGTGCAACACGGTAGCAGCATTGCAGTCATATCCAACGATGTCGCTCTGGGTGAATCGGTATCGGGCGTTGATCGGTGGGATTTGGATCGTGCTTTTGATCGCGGCCTTTGTCGTCAATGTGATGTTGCTTGTCGAATATACACAAAGTGCGACTGTGACCGCGGGGGAACACCTTGCCGAGATCATCGGCGAGCACTACGAAGAATGGGCAAGGTCGCAACCAGGGGAAAACTTTGTTCCACGAATACCGATCACTTCTCCAAACTATTATCAATGGGTGCTCGTTTCGCAGGATTGGAGAGAGGAGCAATTAAGCAGCGTGGTTAAGCAGGCCGGCGGATATTGGAAAAACATCAATAGCGGGTTTGCATTTTACTTCATCCCGGCATCAATCTTTGGGCTCTTCACAGGCGTGTTCTGGAGCCTTACTTTGCTTGGATCATCCCGGAAACGAGCGATTCTTATTCCGGTGTCGGCTTGCCTAATCGCGGCGGGTTGGATACTGGTTTCCCGTGCGATTGACAGCCCAGGGCAAGACTGGTCACGAAATATTGCCGGGCAAATCTACGAGCCACTGCTCGGGCCGTTGATGATTTTCTTTCAGTTCGTCATCATGGCGATTAGCGTGCTCTTTGCGCGGAAGATTGCTCGATTCGTGATCAAACTCACTCTTCCACCGCGTGCTCGCGTCCCCTTCTCCATATTCTGGACATGTGATGGGCTTGAACTCCCCAAGCCTTCAATCAAATAAAAAACCCGCCTCAGTTGAGGCGGGCTTGAAGTTTGATCCTTTACAGATTACTCAGCGTCTTTGACTTCAAAGTCAGCATCGATCACATCAGGATCGCTCGACTCAGTCGCTTCAGCTTCGGGCGCATCACCCGCTTCGGCGGCACTGGCTTCATAGATCACTTTGCCGAGTTCCATCGATGCGGTTTCAAGTTCCTTGAGCCCAGCTTCGATGGCTTCCTTGGTGATCGAATCGTCCTTGAGCTTGGTTTCGAGATCCGAGATCGCCGATTCGATCGAGCCGCGGATTTCGCCGCTCACCTTTTCGCCATGCTCTTCGAGGCTCTTGCGGACCTGTGCGATCGTGCCATCAGCACGGTTCTTGAGATCAACCAACTCTCGGCGTTTCTTGTCTTCCTCAGCATGTGCCTCGGCGTCCGCCTTCATCTTGTCGATCTCACCGGCGTCCAAGCCGCCCGAGTTTTCAATCCGAATGTCGGCCTTCTTGCCAGTGCCCTTGTCGGTCGCCGTCACTTGAAGGATGCCGTTGGCGTCGAGTGCAAACTCGACCTCGATCTGAGGCGTGCCTCGTGCCGCCGGTGGGATATCCGCAAGCTCGAACATCCCGAGAGGACGGTTATCCTTGGCGAACTCACGCTCGCCTTGGAGCACATGGATCTGAACACTCGGCTGATTGTCGGCAGCGGTCGAGAAGGTTTCCTTCTTGCTTGTCGGGATGGTCGTGTTGCGTTCGATGAGCTTGGTCATTACGCCGCCCATTGTTTCGACACCGAGTGACAAAGGAGTCACATCGAGAAGGAGAACATCCTTCACATCGCCGCTCAGCACGCCGCCCTGAACAGCAGCGCCGATGGCGACTACTTCGTCGGGGTTCACAGAACGGTTTGGTTCTCTGCCAAAGAGTTCCTTGACGATCTCTTGAACCTTAGGCATACGCGTCGAGCCACCAACAATAACGACTTCGTCGATCTTGGAAATGTCAATCCCGGCGTCCTTGATCGCATCAAGACATGGCTTCTTCACGCGGTTGAAGAGATCATCACAGAGTGTTTCAAACTTCGAGCGGCTGAGCGTCTGCTGGAGATGCTTGGGACCAGAATCAGTCGCCGTAATGAACGGCAGGTTGATTGTGGTTTCTTGTGAGTTCGACAACTCGATTTTCGCCTTCTCTGCAGCTTCCTTAAGACGCTGCATCGCCATCGGATCACCGGTGAGGTCTACGCCCTCAGCCTTGCGGAACTCTTCGGCGATGAACTCAATAAGGCGCTGATCCCAGTCGTCGCCACCCAAGTGGGTGTCGCCGTTGGTTGAGAGCACTTCGAATACGCCATCACCAACATCGAGGATCGACACATCGAATGTACCGCCGCCGAGGTCAAAGACCGCGATCTTTTCGTTTGCCATTTTCTCAAGACCGTATGCGAGAGCCGCGGCGGTTGGTTCGTTGATGATCCGCTTGACCGTCAAACCCGCGATCTCACCCGCGTCCTTAGTTGCTTGGCGCTGTGCATCATTGAAGTATGCTGGCACGGTGATGACCGCTTCGGTGACGGTCTCGCCGAGGTAATCTTCAGCGGTGCGTTTGAGCTCGCCGAGGATCATCGCCGAGATTTGTTGAGGCGTGAACTCTTCGTCGCGGATCTTCACCTTGACGAAATCTTCCGCGCCACCAGTAAGGGTGTACGGGATGAGTTTTTCTTCAGATGAAACTTCCTTGTGGCGACGACCCATGAACCGCTTGATCGAGAAGACCGTGTTCTGTGGGTTGGTCACCTGCTGATGCTTGGCCTGCTGCCCGACAAGGCGTTCGCCCTTTTCGGTGAACCCAACGACCGATGGGGTCGTGCGGTTGCCCGAGCTATTAATAAGAACCTTGGGGGTGTCGCCTTCCATGACTGCGACAACCGAGTTGGTTGTACCGAGGTCGATTCCAATGATTTTTCCCATGATAAGTCTCCTTCTATCAAT
>JAESSR010000127.1 GCA_016764015.1 Phycisphaerales bacterium | reverse complement strand
CATCCAAACCATCTTCGCTTCAAAGACAGGCAAAGACAACATCATCGCGCTCGCAACCACCCGAGCCGCCCCGATCATCAACTCCGCATCCACCAAAGAAATCCGCGTCGGACTCTTCGGCCAGCAAGTCGCCAAAACACAGATCAAAGTGAAAATCAAAGCCGATCTCGTCCCACCAACAAGCTGGTGGTCGATCGAATGGACCCGCCCAACCCCAGAATCAAACCAATGGGTCGCCACACACATCGAACCCATCTGGATTCAAGGCATCTCGAACCCCGCAGGTTCAAACTAAACCAATCGGTCTAGTTAGGCGAATGCTGATTCACAAAACCGATTTACATGCTCAAAAATCCTATTTTTCAGGAATGGCAACCAACTGGCTCGACTGAAGCCGGGTCGTTTTCCCGCTCTCGGTCCGGATGGTCTCATTGATCCCCTGCCCATTGAGCAGGTTGTTGGGGAACTTCTCTCGCAGCTCACGCATCGCCCGCGACTGAGTCGGCGGTCGTGTCGTTGCATCAAAGTCACGCTCGCTGAACACCCCGACCGTCACCATACTCCGCGCAGGAGCATGATAATAAAACGCCAGCTCGCCCTGCCCGCGCAATATCCGAACCGCGTCCTCCGCTGCCTTGCGAAACGCAACAAGATCCTCAGCACTCGGCGCTTGATAATCCGATCGTCCATACAACCCGATCTGAAGCGTATAGACCGCCTTCTTCCCAAATCGAGCTTTCACCCGGCGTAAATCGTACGCCGGATTCGATCCCATTAATGATTCACTCGTCGGAGGCACGATGATCGCCGACTCAAAGAGTGTGACGCCCATCAACTGCACGCTCCGCATCCGCTCAAGATCACGGATCGCTTGCGGCTCCCTCTTATCAAGGTAGTCGCCATACGCGATCACCAAGCCTGAGGATCGCCGATCAATAAACGCATCGTTGACCCCAGCCTCATCGCGGATGACCCGAAGCATCTCAGTGGCGCGCGCCATCCCACCTTGTTCAACGCGCAAGAGCACAATCGTCCATCCACCAATATTTTTGCGTGTCCCCGCCTGAACAGCCTGGTCAGAATCCATAGGCTTTGCACTTGGTTCTAGCTCTGGCGCAAAGACTGCGCGAGAACGATCTGTATAATACGCTGAGTCGTTCTCATCACGAACCTCATCACCGCCGCACCCACTCAGAAATAAACTACCGATCAGCAGCGAAATCAAACAAAATCGTCCACGCTGATGAATATTTGGATATACGAACAAACTAAAAACTCCCTTGTGTAGGCCCATTTGACTCTGTGTGTGTAAATTCATGGAATCAATTCCGAGGTCCAGTTGTGTGTTATACTTCGTAAGCGTTGTGTTTTTCATATGTTAGCGTACGAATTCAATTTTTACTTGTTTTTTCAGCGAGACGAGATGATCCGTCGATACACAACTCTAGGGATGGTTGGAATAGTGGTTCCAACAACTAGATGTAGTGGTTGCCCGTGTGGTGGGCACAAGAATGTGTATCAGAAAAGAGGCATAGTTTATGAGTGATATTTCTCCAATCAATACTGTAAGCACCCATCGGGTCGGGAGGCTTTCGGTTGATCCGAATCCAACCATTCCTCAGATCAGCGATGATGTCCGAGGCCGTGGTGGGGCTCGGACAGCAGATCGTGCTGAGATTTCGTATGTTGCCAAATACCTCAGCATACTCAAAGCCGAACCTTCATCGAGCACAGAACTCATCACCCGGGTTCGAGATGAGATCAAAGCAGGCACCTACCTCACCGACGATAAACTCGACGCTGCAGTCAATGAACTCGCAGGCGACATCGGACTCTAGCATCATCTTTCGCATGATCCTGTTCACACGATTATAAGCCGCAATGCCTCTCGCGTTGCGGCTTTTTCATATCCAAATCTCTCTGGGTGAGTTCATACCTGATAGCTCACATTTTCCCGTACACTCGCCTCCCCCGGGCTTCCGGGGGAGGTGTCGAACGAAGTGAGACGGAGGGGGTCTTGCTTTGTTTCCCCTTCATTTTTTCGCATCAACACAATCTTGAAGACCCCCTCCGTCTCTGCGCAGACACCTTTGTAAACCCCCAGAGGGGCCCCGGAGGCCCGGGGGAGGCGAAAAGATCGTATTTTTGTGTTACAAAATGAACTTTAATTGATCACTTCTGATCACTTCCAAAGCTCTTCAAACGCGATCAGCCCCGCACCGACCATCCCCGCGTCATCGCCGAGCACACTCGCTTCGACACTCACATTGCGCAGTGATACCGGGAATACCTCGCGCCGGACCGAATCCCGCACAATATCAACCATCGGCTTCCCAATCGCGTGCACCAACCCGCCGCCGAGCACGACCGTATCCAAGCTCAACAGTGTGACAGTCGAAGCAATCGCGATTCCGAGCCGATCCGCAGCGTCATTAACCACCGTCCGCACCAGATCATCACCCTGCTCATACGCCATAGCGAGCACCTTCGATTTAATCTTATGCAGCTTGCCATCGGTCATGCTCGTCACCAGCGACGAATGGTTCGAGCGGATGAGCTTGACGAGTTCATGGGCAATCGCAGTCCGTGAGCAGTTGTGCTCGACCGATCGAGACCCCAGGTGCGCACCAGGATACAGAATCATGTGCCCGATCTCACCGGCTGAATAATGCGCCCCGCGATGGAGCTGGGAGTTGATAATCAGCCCGCCTCCAACCCCGGTGCCCACCCAGACCCCGAGCATATTGGGAGTCTCGTGCCCGATCCCCGCGCGCCATTCGCCGTACACCGCGACATTCACATCATTATCTGCATACACCGGCACCCCGAGCCGATCCGACAACGCCATCACCACCGGCGCGTCGTTCCAACGCAGGTTCACCGCTTCGATCACGACCCCTTTTTCAGGATCAATCGGCCCGGGCACCCCAAGCCCGGCGGTGTGTATTGCAGACATCGGCACCTTGGCATCGGCACACGCATCGCGCGCTGCGGCTGCAACATGATCCATCACCGCTTCAAACCCGCTATCGGCATCGGTCTTCATCTTCGATCGACCCAACACCTCACCAAACTCATTGATGACACCCGCTTGGATATTGGTCCCGCCGAGATCAATGCCCAGTGCGAGCTTGGGCTGATCGTTCTTCGTGTGAATCGTTTGAGCTTCCTGTCCGGACTCTTGAGGCATAGCTTGTCTCCGAGTGAATCAGCCTATGGATTTCTTCAACTGGATATCTCTGAGTAGATTATAGTTCAGAAAGTCTTTCGTGGCACCCCTAAAATCTGACGAGATACAAACTTAAATCAACAACTCAAATCAGATGTGTCTGTATTACGCGACATCCCGGGCAACTCCCCCGGATTAACTCAGGATCAATCTTGCCAAGCACGAACAGTGTTGAGCCGCTCCCTGACACATGAACGCTCTGATTGATGGTCTCTGATACCTGATCCTGCAGCACACCAAGCTCGGGCACAACGATTATCGCTGCTGGTTCGAGTTGATTGAACAGCCCCTCACCATGAAGTTGTCCTTGCCCTGCGATCTCTTGTACCAGATCGGGTTGAAGGACTTGCAAGGATTCATCAAGCCCATCGAACGCTTTGTACACCTGCCCGGTATGACATCCAAACCCGGGAACAATCAAAGTAATTGGCAGCCCAGCATGATCGCTGCTGAGTCGGATGATCTGATCGCCCACGCCTTGAACAATCGCTGGGCGAGGAATCTGGTTGAACCGATCGGCATCATCAATAAAATATGGAATGTCCGATCCAAGCTGTGATCCCAACTCAACAAGTTGTGTGTGACTCAATCCCAGATCAAAGAGTGTATTGATTCCCATCAACACCATTGCCGCATCTG
>JAESSR010000126.1 GCA_016764015.1 Phycisphaerales bacterium | reverse complement strand
CTCGTGCAGTGGCAAGCTATCTCCGAAAGGGTGGCACCGAAGAGGTTATGCTGACACTCGATGATGTCCGTGCGTCATTGCCTGAAGAAATGATCGCGATGGTGCTCCCGGGTCTTGAAACTGGCTTGGCCGAGATCACAGAGACCTCGGACATTGCTGAGTTGCAAACGCA
This sequence comes from Phycisphaerales bacterium, assembly GCA_016764015.1. Next base: position 20,882 of record JAESSR010000126.1, on the reverse strand, counting down.
GCTCGAAGAAATGGAAGCTCAGAAGGACATGGTTCCGCCTCAGTTCCAGACCGCGATGAAGTTTATGAAACAACAAATTGAGCAACAAATCATGCGGATCGAATCCGGCGAGATGGTTGATGAATCCACAGATGATTCGACCGAACAGGGAGGTGACGAATGAGAACATTCATTACAACAACATGTGCAGCGTTGATCATCGGTGCAGGCACCTTGGCAAGCGCTGGCGATATTCCGGGTCATCCTTCAGAGCTGAGCTTTGAAGAGTTGGTCTTTACGCCTCCGGCTCCATCTGAGTTCCGTCATGAGCTTTCCAATGGCACGCCCGTATTTATGGCAGCGTCCAAAGAGTTCCCGCTCGTCACGATTTCACTGAGTTTTAAGGGCGGGGAGTACATGGAGGGCGCAGGCCAAGCAGGGCTCGCAGCCATGACCGGCGCGATGATGCGTTCCGGCGGCTCATCGATGATGTCACCGGGTGATCTCGATGAAGAGTTTGACTATATGGCGGCCAATGTGTCGGCAGGTATCGGTGGACGAACATCAAACGCACGCGTGAACTGCCTCACCAGCAACCTTGATGATGTCTTTGAACTGTTCATGGATATGGTGCTTCATCCTCGATTTGATTCTGATCGTCTTGAGGTTCTTCGCGGGCAGCAACTCGAGCAGATCAAGACCCGTGATGATGATGGGCTTCAGATCGCACTCCGGGAAATGAACTTTCTCATATGGGGTGAGGATCACTTTGAAGCTCGCCAGCCGACCAAAGCTTCGCTCGAAGCGATCACCGTTGAAGATATGAAGGCGCTCCATGTTCGTATCTTCAATCCATCGAATCTGATGGTGTCGGTGACCGGCGACTTTGACCAAGCAGAGATGCTTGCTTTCTTAGAAGACGCGTTCAAAGGATGGGAATCTGGCGAGGCATCACCGGCGATACCAGTACCTACGCATACATTCACGCCCGGCGTGTATTACTATGAGAAGGATCAGCCTCAGGTTCAGGTGCTCATTGGGCATCGGGGCGTAGAGCGTGACGATCCGAACGCGGTTCAAGTTGAAATCATGAACCAGATCCTTGGTGGATCAGGGTTCACTTCACGCATTACGAACTCGGTTCGCACACGCGAAGGGCTCGCATACACAGCAGGCTCGGTGATGCGTTCACGCACTGAGTACCCAGGCATGTTCATGTCCTACTTCTTTACCAAGGTGGCAACGACCGCGTTGGCCACACGATTGGTGTTCGATGAGTTCGAGACTATCCAGTCCGAGACCGCATCGACCGAAGAAATCGAAACCATTCAGAACAATCTCGTTGAAACATTCCCTCGGACATTTGAGTCCAAGGGTGCGATGATGAGCATGTTCATCTCCGACGAGCGTACAGATCGCCCGGCTGACCATTGGTCGACTTACCGCGATCGGGTGCGCAGCGTGAGTGCCGATGCGATCCAGCAGGCTGCGAATGATTACCTTCACCCAGATGAAATGGTGATCTTGGTTGTAGGCCCTTGGGACGAGATCAAGAAGGGGAATGCTGAGTCAGAAGCCGACGAGGCACGCGTTGCAACCATGGAAGAGTTCTTTGGAGGTAAGGCAACTGAAATCCCTCAGCGTGATCCTGAAACACTCGAACCAAAGAACTAAATCTGACTGAGAAATGCGGGCTTCGTGCTCGTATTGGCAGTCAAAATAGTGTATATTTACAGACCCGGCCTTCTGGTCGGGTCTGTTTTTACATCCACATCGTTTCAGTCTTTCACAACTGAATAAATCAAACGAAGAAGAGGTCGTTTGAGGTAAACCCCAGGAGACATGTATGTCCATTCGGCTTCTTATACTACCACTGCTCGCAGGTGCGGCAACAATCGCGTCTGGTGTCCAAACGCATGACGGATTGATTCAATATCCGTCTATCTCACCAGATGCTTCCCACATCGTGTTCTCGGCTGCGGGTGATCTGTGGTCTGTTCCTGTTGATGGCGGGGCTGCTGCTCGGTTGACCTCTCATCCGGGAATTGAAACCCAGAGTAGATTCAACAGCGACGGATCGATGCTGGTGTTTGAGTCAAATCGCGATGGGGCGCAGAACCTGTACACGCTCGGGCTGAGTGAATCTCGCGGCGGACTCGTCGCGGGAGATATCGAACGGATTACGACATCCGATCGAGCCGAGTTGCTCGGTGGTTTTTCTCAGGACGGTCAGTCGGTTCTCTTTTCGGCATATCTTTACCCAGAAATCTATCGTCATCCTCGGATGTATCAAGCACCGCTCGATGGCGGGCCGATGACGCTCGTCACCGAGGCATTCGGTCGTGGCCCGGCGACGAGATCAGACTCAGAAGATATCTTTTTCATCCGCGGGTATTACTATCCGCATCGTGTCGCGTATCGCGGGCCGGGCAATCTTGATATCTGGCGTTTCCGCCCTTCTGACAACTCGTTTGTGCAAGTGACTCAGTTCACGGGCATGGACATGAATCCAAATGTGTTGCCCGATGGATCATTGGTGTATGTGTCGAGCCGAGACGGGCAGTACAACCTTGTGCGCCTTGATGCTGATTCGACGGATCAAGATGCTCAAGCGATTACACAACTGACACACTTCAAACCCGATGCTAAGAATCCAACAACCATCACGCATGGCGTTCGTGACCTTGCTGTGTCGGATGATGGGAAAACCGCGGTGTTTGTCGTGTGGAACACGCTCTACACGCTGGATATATGGGATTCGCGGGCAACGCCCAAAGCGGTTGAAGTTTCGTTTGGGTCTGATTCATCACGGGATCGGATCGAAAAGCTCAACATCTCTCGCAAGGTTTCCGAAGCTGCGGTGCATCCGTCGGGAGAAGCCATTGCTCAAATCGCCCGAGGTGAGTTGTTCGTTCGGAGCACTACAGAGGATCATCCAACTCATCGCATCACCAACACCAGCGCCCGCGAGCGCGATATTGTTTGGTCGCCCGATGGGGTCACGCTGTATTTCACAGCGGACAACGAAGATTCACTTGGTTCGATTTATGCAGCAACTGTATCGTTGGCACTCGAAGATTTGAATCCAGAGCCAGCCGAGGAACTCGAAGAAGAATCGGCGGATGACAATGTCGATAAAGACGAGGCGTCGGAAGATGCTCAGTCCAATGATGATACAGATTCAGAAGAGAGTTCCGATGATGCTGATGAATCCGATGAAGAAGGCGAAGAAGAGGCTGATGACGAGCCTGAGGAAGAGAAAATAGATTATGCTGGGCGCTGGGCGACAGCATTGCGGTTCGAAATCACTCCTGTGATCAAATCTGATTCGCTTGTCTATTCACCTAAGCCTTCACCCGATGGCTCGAAGCTGATGTATCTCCAAGATCGTGGCGACATCGTGATCCGTGATCTGCAGACCGGTGAAGATCGCGTTGTCCGTGAGCTGTGGTCGGAGCCTGATATTCTTTGGGCATCGGATTCTCGCCACATTGTGTTCGCTGCGACAGATCTCGATTTCAATACTGATATCTTCTTGCTCGATACACAGGCTGGCGATGATGGTTCGTATCCAGATCCAATCAATATCTCTCGTCACCCAGACATCGATCATTCGCCGGTGCTCTCGCACGACGGCAAGGTGCTCACGTTCTTGTCCGATCGAGATAACGAGAACTGGGAGTTTGATGTGTACGCGGTCAATCTTGATCGTGAACTCGACGGACTGAGCAGCTACGAACTCGCCAAGTATTATGAAGATGCGATCGGCGCAGCGAAGAAACTCGAACCGATCGACCCTGTGTCATTTGATGAGCATGAGGATTCTGACGATTCTGATGAAGCAGGTGCCGAAGATGTCGATGAGGCAGATAGACAGGAAAATGATGAGGCAGGTCTCTCGTTTGACACAAACGATGCGTATCTCCGGATTCGTCGTCTCACCTCGACGCCACAAGCGGAATCGGCGCTTGTGATGACACCGGGAGCCGATCGCATCGCGTTCTCGACCGTGATCGATGGCGATCGTTCGTATGTCAGTGTGAACTACAAGGGCAAAGAACGGAAATCGATCTTATCAGGCAATATCAGTGATCCGCGAATCTCCCTTGATGGTCAATCGTTGAGTTATGTTCCTGGAGGCTCCGCGTCAACCACTTCACCAGGCGGAGGCAAGGCAACATCGTTGCCACTCGATGCAACCATCATGCTCGATCGTCATGCAGAGCTTGCTCAGAAGTTCGATGAAGCCGCCGGGCGATTCGGCATGGCGTTCTATCACCCGACCATGAAAGGGCTCGACTGGGAAGCAATGACTGATCGGTACCGCACTGTGGTCATGCAGACCCGCACCAAGCAGGCGTTCCAGCGACTCATGAACCTGATGTGGGGCGAGGTTGATGGTTCGCACACCGGCATCTGGGGCGGCGACGGGTTCTCCGCGACATCGCCGGGCAATGGATACCTTGGGATTGATTTCACAGCCGTGGGCAACGGATATCGCATTGATGCGATCATGGAAGGCGGGCCGATCAATCGGATGAAGAACGGGCCGGCAGTCGGCGACACGATCACCGCGATCGGCGAAACTCCACTCGGTGGTGCCAATACAGCAGCCGGGCTTGTTGATTTGCATGCAACGCTTGCAGGCACAGCCCGCGATGAGTTGCTCATCGAGTTTACTACAACGGATGACGAAGGTGAATCAATCAATCGGATGGCTCTTGTGACGCCGGTTCCATATTCCACGATGTCCGTGATTCGGTACAAGGATGAAGTCGCCAAGCGCCGTGCACAGGTCGAGGAGTTGTCCGATGGTAAGCTGGGATATCTCCACATCCGCTCGATGGGGATGGCATCGGTGCGTGATTACGAACGCGATCTCTTTGCTGCAGCCGACGGCAAGGAAGGATTGATCATCGATGTGCGTGACAACGGTGGGGGTTGGACGACCGATATCTTGCTCGCGTCATTGACCGCACCAAATCATGCCTACACCATTCCTCGCGGCGCGAATCCTGATGAGGTTCGTAAGGACAACTATCCACGCGATCGGCGATTGATTTATGCCTATTCGCGTCCGATCAATGTGCTTATCAACGAGAACTCGTTCTCGAATGCCGAGATTTTCGCGCATTCGATCCGCAACTCGAAGCGTGGAACCTTGATTGGTACCCAAACCTTCGGCGGCGTGATCTCGACCGGATCATTCCGGCTCATCGACGGCACAACCGTTCGTCGGCCGTTCCGTGGGTGGTATCTTCCTGATGGAACCGACATGGAGAGCAACGGCGCTAAGCCTGACATTGATGTTCGACAGACTCCAGCCGACGATGTGGCGGGTGTTGATCGGCAGCTCGAAGCAGCCATCAAGGAACTGCTTGGTCGGACGGGGAACTGATCCGATTGAATATGTTCATGACATGAAAAAGCCCAGCGGTGAAAGCCGCTGGGCTTATTTTATAGACTCATGTCAGTTTGGATTATTTGTCTTCGTCCGTGATCCCGATCTTGCTCCGATCTGGAGGCGTTGGACGATTTGGTTTGTGATACCCGTTGGTCTTGATCTCGCTGAGGAGATGCTCAATGGCAACATCGAGTTGAGGATCCGCACCGTCGAGCATCAATGCCGGATCAGCTTCGACGACAATGTCTGCATCGACGCCGTGCCCTTCGATTCCCCAGGTGCCATCGAGTTCATAGAACCCAAAGTTGGGCACGGTGACGGCTCCGCCATCGATCAACGGCGGAACACCCGAGATTCCGACAAGTCCGCCCCAGGTTCGGGTGCCGATGAGTTTGCCGAGCCCATGATGCTTGAAGAGCCACGGGAACATATCGCCACCAGAACCGGCGTTGCCGTTGATCAGCATCGCCTTTGGACCCTGATGTGAATCATAAGGCCATGGCCAATCGGCACCATCGCGACGGTACCAATAGTTGGTTCGTGGGCGGTTGAGCAGTTCGATGAACCGGTTAGGGATTTGCCCGCCGCCGTTCCACCGTTCGTCGATCATCAATGCTTCCTTGCCGATTTGTCCATAGAACTGACGGAACAACTCGTTTTGTCCTTGGACGCCGGTGTTGGGCACATAGATGTACCCGATCTTGCCATCCGATGCCTCATCGACATACTTCCGGTTGGCTTCGACCCATGCACGATATCTGAGTCCGGTTTCCGATCCGATAGGCTTGATCGTGATTTCACGCTCGTTGATGGTTTCTTCGTCGCCTTCGAGTTCTGAAACAATCGTGAGCGTTGTTGGTGTTCCGGAGAGTCCTATGAACGCTGCCCAAGGATCGATGGATGTATCGACGGCGTTGCCGTTGACCGCGGTGATGATGTCACCCTCTGCAACACCAAGCCCGAACTGCGAGAGTGGGCCGAGTGCATCGGTATCCCACGGTGCACCGCGGTATATCTTGGAAATTTTGAATCCCGAGTTGTCATCCGATGATGCAACCTCGAAATCGACGCCGAGCATACCCACATTCTCGTTTGGTTGGCCATCGAAATCGCCGCCGAAGGAGTAGGAGTGACCAATGTTGAGTTCGCCGATGAGCTCGCCGATGATGTACGAGACATCTTCACGCGATACGGCATGGTCGACCATCGGGAGGTAGTGCGCGAGCACAGCGTCCCAGTCCACGCCGTGCATGTTCTTCACATAGAAAAAATCTCGTTGACGACGCCACGCATCGGTGACAAGTTCACGCCATTCTTCACGCAGGTTGACCGTCTTGCGGAGCTTGATGCTTAGTGGCTTGGCGGTTTGTCCAGCTTTGGCATCAACCACTGCGAATCCGCCGGGGGTCTGTGCGACGAGTTTCTTGCCGTCACCTGACATGCCAAATCCGAATGCCATCCCGAGCACGGTTTTTTCCGAGGGCTCATCGTCACGGACATCAATCAGCTTAATCGATGCGCCCGCGGTACCGGCACGAATATAGAGCAGATGCCCCTTGTCATTGGAGGCAAGGCTGCCGAAGTTTCCTGAATCTACACCGAGATCGAATGATCTTGCTTCGAAATCTTCGAAGTCAATCTCGACTGTTTCACTGGCTTCGCCCGTTTCAGAAGCAATCTCATCGATTTCTTCTTCTGAGATATCAGTCGTGGTGCGTTTGCCGGTCCATGAACCGCCCATGCCCATCTGTTTGATTTCCCAGGTGCCCGACATTTCATCGCCGGAAACAGTGGCTTTCTGGATGATGGTCATGCCGTCATTTGTAGACTCCATGTACAGTGTCCCCGCATCGGCATCCCATTTGACGACATCGCCGAGATCATCGGTTTCGCCCATGGATTCAGACTGCCCCATGATGTTGCCATCGTCATCAACAATAATCATCAGCGAGAAAGAGATTTCATCGGTCGGCATACCAAGGGCAGCAAAGCCCGTAGCGGTGCCTTCCCATTTGCCCCAGAGCGGATGCTCGGTGTCGTACCCATCGAGATACGATGATTCTTTATCATGATCGCCATCAGCATCGTCGGTTGCATCTTCATCGCCCGAATCCGCATCGTCGGCATCGGTTTCTTCTTCATCGTCCCAAGTCTCGTCGTCAGATTCGAGCAGATTGGGAGCCTCGACATCTGCATTGAGCGGCACCGCGAGCAATCGACCGGTATTGGCATAGACAAAGGTCGAGCCAACATCTTCGTATTGCGGAGTCGTGAAGTCTCGATTCGATGTGTAGAACAGATAATCGCCCAAGAGCGAGAACGCCGGGCTTGAATCATTGAAGAACCCAGAGGTGACCTGCTGAAGATCGCCGGTATCGGTATCGTAAATCCAGATGGCCGAACTAAACGAACCATCCTTACTGCGACCATATGTGATCCATCGTGAATCATGTGACCATGAAATCCTCGGCTGCCCTGCCATCGGATCGGTATCAAAGTGAGTCACCTCGCCCGATTCAACATCAACCAGATTCATCACACCGGCCTTATCGACGGTATAGATGGTCTTGGAATCTGGTGACCATGTTGACTGCATAAAATAGGTCTGGTTGCCATCGGTGAGTTGACGAGTTTCACCTTTGCCATCGGATTGGGTGATGTACAACTCGTACTCGCCGTCGGAATCGGAGAAGTAGGCGATCCAGCGTCCGTCTGGGCTCCATGATGGGAGTCGATCCGATGCTCCTGAGGAGTTGGTGATTTGGCGAACCGCTCCGTTTTCAACAGGTGCGGTCCAGATATCGCCTCTCGCTTCAGCCACGACCCGTTTGCCGGTTGATGAGAGCCCGCCGGATTGGAAGTATCCTGAAGCGTCGATGACTTTGGGACGCAAGGATTCACGGGCCCCCGGGATGGTGATATCCACAGTTTTGGATTTTTTGTTGCTCAAGTTGAGCAGGTGAATCTGTGTCCCGAGTTGGAAGACGATCTCGCCTCGGCTTGCATTGGCGGGTCCCATTGATGGGAACTTCACATCGTCATCGGTAAAGTGAGTGATCTGCTCATGCGTATCCTTTTTGGGGTCATATCGCCAGATGTTGAGCCTTGCCTCGATGCCGTTATCCGAAAGGTAATAGAGTTTATCTTTATGCCACATCGGGATGGTGTCGGTGCCTTCCCAGTCGGTCACCTTGCGTGATTCATTGGTCTTGAGGTTAAACAACCATACATCATCTGCCAATCCACCACGATATCGTTTCCATGTTCGGAAGTCGCGTGAGTTGGGTGTATAGGCAAGCCAATCTCCATCGGGGCTGACTGAGCCGGTCGCGCCATATGGGATAGGCATTGATTCAGGAATCCCACCTTTGGTACTGACAGTGAACAACTTTTGATGCCTTGCGTTGCCACTGAGTCCGTTGAATGAGAAGAGCAGCGATCCATCGGGAGTCCAATCGAGCAGCCGCTCGTTGGCTGGATGATGTGTGACACGGTAAGGAATCCCACCGTCGACATTGACGGTATAAAGATCACGATCACCTTCGTAGTTTCCTACGAACGCAATGGTTTGTTCATCCGGGCTGAACTTGGGATGTTGTTCTTGCCCAGCCGGGCTGACGACCGGGCGGGCGGTTCCACCCTTGCGATCGACCATCCAGATATCATTTGCATAGACAAACAGGATGCTGTCCTTGCCGACATCGGGATACCTGAACATCCCAGAGTTCTTTGTTTCGTCTTGTGCGAGCAGCGGGGCAGCCGCAAACGCGACCCCGGCTGCGCCGATGAGTAGCATCGTCTTTTTCATGTGTAATCTCGGTTTCAAGAGTGAGTGTGAACCCGCCATGGCATATGGCGTATATGGGTTATACCGAAACTGCTGAAGTTGGTTTCACAGTCTCAGCACACAAACCAGATTCGCATCAATACCTGAACAGAAAGATTCACACCCAGAGACCCCGTCGGCTTGATTTTCTAGATTTTGGGCCTAATAATCTTTTCCTGATTGCGGGGTAGAGCAGTCTGGTAGCTCGTCGGGCTCATAACCCGGAGGTCGTTGGTTCAAATCCAATCCCCGCTATTCTTTGACTAAACAAAGTAGGATACAAGCCGATTTTGACCATTTGACGGTCAGGTTCGGCTTGTATCCTATTGACATAGCAGGCAATTAGATGTCTGCGCTCTTCGAGTGAGCCAGAGGCCATCACCTCTTCGAGATGGCCAAACTCAGCAGTAATACGGCTGCGGAGGTCGTCAAGTGCTGGCAGGCTCACATTGGACTTGCTCTTGGCCAGTTCAACCTCTACACGCTCCCGTTCAGCAGAGAGATCGTTGGCTTGCTGATAAATGCCGAGCGATTCAGCCGTGGCGGGGTCGAGGGCCAACAAATGATCTCGCAGCTTGGCAAGTTTCTGATCGAGATCGGCTAGACGGCGGTTCAACTGATCATGGCTATCAAACTGGCTGCCTTGAAGCCTGCGAAGTTCATCTTGGACATATTTGTGAAGCTGCGAATCATCTCTGAGTTTGATGAGGTCATTCCGGATCAATGACAGCACATGATCCTCAACCAAGTTTGCTGGCACGCTGTAGCGTTTGGGGCATCGATCCTTGTGTCCAGCTTGGTGAGTGCAGCATGTGTAGTAGCGAGTCTTGTAGCCCTTGCTGCTGGTTTGTGTTGCGCCGGTGAGCTTGCCGCCGCATACGCCACAGAACATTATGCCGGTAAGCAGGTAGTTGCTCTTCATGGCATTGCCACGGTGATTTGTCTTGTGCTTGCCTAAGGATTCTTTGCGTTTTTTCTGGACGGCATCAAATGTTTCTTGATCAACAATGGCTGGCCAAGCTTCCTCGCAGATGATCCAATCATCTTGTCCTCGTTTCTCGATTCCTTCGTCTTTTCGTTCGACACTCGATCCGTTCTGGTATCGGTGCCACTTGCTCAGTGTTCGCCGGTTATACACACATTTACCTGTATACGCTGGATTCTCCAGCATCGGGACAATCGTTTGAACCGTAAATCCATTCCCGCGTGAAGTACGGAATCCTGCATCATAGAGGTATTCACGCAGTTGGCGAGTTGGCACACCCGCCGCGTAGTCACGGAAAATTTTCTCGATGGCTCGCACACGAGATGGTTCAGAGGGAATCAAACTGCTAACTTCATGGTCGTGCTTCTTATGACTCTTGCCTTTGGGTAGTGAATCTATCTCCTCGCCAGTTGTTGCATCGAGTATAATTTGCCCACCATCTTCTCTGCTTCGTATGATTCGCTTTGGTGTATCACCATCAAGAATTAAACGATCAAAGCCGAATGGTGGGGGGCCACCGCTCCATAGCCCACGCTTGGCACGATTAACAGTTCCCCGCATAGTGTCCCGGCTGAGTTTGCGGAGATAATCTCCGTTTTGGTAATGTTCGACATAACTCATGAGACCTGATTCAAATGACTGATTTGTTTCTTGGCCTGTCGCTGCGAACACTACACGCGTCCCTGACTCTTGGAGTTTGCGTTCGATCAGAAGTCCATCGAGCGCATCCTTTGGGCGAGCAATTCGGTTCCGATCCCATGCCATGACCACATCAATATCAGAGGATTCAGATGCGAGGAGGAGTTCTTGGAGCCCAGGCCGATTGAGATCGCTTCCACTTATCGCATCATCACAATAAACAGCCTTGAGTGTCCAGCCCTTCGAGTCTGCAAAGGCTTCAAGTTGTGCCCGTTGCTGATCGAGTGATTCCTCTTGTCGATCCGTTGAACGCCGAATGTATCCGATTGCTTGGGTCATGCTGTGCCTTTCTATGAGTCACATAAATTGTATCATCGAAAAGCGTGAGGTGTCAGTCGGATTGAAAATCATTTCCGCTTCGATTGTGCTTTGCCTGTTTCCTCAGAACTCGCTTGGTGAACTCGTCATCGTCTAGGTACGAAGACTTCATGCCTCTTCAACAGCGAGCAGGAGATGGGATCGACGATCCAGAGAGTCTCCATGCTTTAAATCGTCTGTATTCAGATCAACACTGAGAAAGGATGCAAGCCCGCCGAGTGCTTGGGCGGCGAGTCGTTTTTTGTCCACAATGACCGATCGGCTTCTTACCAATGGTTCACAGTCTTGCATCCCCATGAATCCGTTTTCAATCACACTCCACCAAGGAAGTAGGCGTTGTTGGGTATGGTGCAACGACGCATCATCAACGATCTTGAGCCAGCTCTGGGTGCAGTATGACCACAGCGGGCCGAGATAGGTTGTTAATGCCAGCCAGTTGACGAGCCCAAGTTCCATGAGTGCTTCTCGCCGGATCTGAAACTCGGTTCGAATAATCCGATACTGATCATCTACAGACTCGATGTTCCAAATGTCATACATCCAAATCTTGTTGGACTTGGCATTGATTTCCATTGGTTTGTCGTAGAGCCGAGCGCAAATCTTTCCCTTGCCAATCGAGAAGCCAGACAGTTCTCGGCTTTGTGAATGTGTATTGATATTCCTTGCCCGTGTACTATGGAGTTAATCAGGTTTCTGTTCCATGCCTCGATGGGAATCAGGGTATCTACACAGATATCTACTCGGCTTGGTTTTATTGATACTACTTCACCGCCAAGTGTTTCAATAAGTGACACCACTCGCTCAACAGTTGCTTGAGTCCCATGAGTCCAAAGCGTTTCACTTCGGATATCGACCATCACGCTGGGGCGTTGGTGTGGCTCGAGCCAGTTGCCGATTCTCATGCCCATTTCGTGACTCGTCAAGAGCCATTCATATCCACCAGTGCCGTGGGGTTTGATGACGAAGTGCCAAGGTGATGTTTCATCATCCACAATCAGCTCAGCTGGTTCGTCCTCTTTTTCCAGCTTTGCTTTGGATTTGAGTTCTGCCAACCGTTTGAATGTGGTGTCGTTGGCCCAGATCACATCCAGTGCCAGGACGAGCGAATCTATCCCGCTTGCAAGTACCCGTGCAGGCTCGTTTTGCTCAAGTTTCACTTTAGAGGGGGGGCTGTTAGTCATTCGCCCCCCTTGTCAGCAGTTTGGGAGCGTTCTTGAGCAATCACCGGGGCGTGATCTGAAGATTGCAGGCCCGGAACTCTGGCGACGGGCCTGCAACCTTCAGCCCCCGCCCCTCCCCCTTGGCGGGTTGCATGGTGTGGGGAGCAAGAGGAAGAACCCGAGTCGGAAGCAAGGATTCGACGGGCGATGAGCGAGGCGAGAAGGCGGCGAGCGGTATGCACATCGAATGCGCCTTCCGAGGCGGTTTCATCACCGATTGCCCACTGTGAGCCTTGAGACCGGGCAGCAACGGCGGTCGGTGTGAGCGTGCCGCCACACCTTCCCGCGTCGTTTGCTGTTCCGTGTTGTCCTCGGCCCTTGTCCATAACCTTAAGGTATGGGTTGAGTCAGAATACACCCGGACATCTGGCAGGCAATGTTTTGTCCGGGTCAGGGAATGTGGCTCATTGGCCAGTTTTTATTGTTGCGGCTGATTGCTCGGGTGAATGTTTCACCAGCAGGGATATGGGTATCTCGTAGTTGCCCAGTTTCGACTTGTGTGATGAGATCAAAGAGCTGGGTGATTTCTGGAGCAGTGATGGTCGTTTGAGACTCCTTGGCGAGTTGTGAGATCATCCCAGATAAGCCGTATTTCATGCTTTGTTTGCTCAGCTTGCCCTTTGGTTTACCAGCTAGTGCATTCAGTAGTAAATCTCGCTCTCGTTGCACACGGCCATGCATTGCTTTGTGGAATCGTTCAGCGATAACAGGATCGTGAATGATGGATTTGTCTAGCCTCAAGAGATGATCGAGTGCATTGTCATCTCCCGATCGAGCTTTGCGAAGGAGTGTTCCTGGAGTGGTTTGATGTAGAATCCAGCAAGGTAGCCATGCGCGGAAGTAAAACTGACCGACAGATGAGGCGAGCAGTTTGTCAAGATCAGCATCAGTCATGAAGTCATCATTGTCAAAGGCGTTCATGTAGGCCTGCATGGTGTCTTTGTTGTTCGGTAATGCTTGCCTGATGAATGGGCTTGCCATCGTCTCAAGCTCTTCTTGAGAAGCCGATTTTAACTCATCTTTGAACTGCTCTTCAGCAATTTCAGAAAGATCACGGGGAAGAGTTCGAAGGTCGTCAGCAGACATTTCAACTGATGGATTGAACGCAGCAAAGAGCTCATTTTGGATCTTGCGATGTTGCCGATAGAGCGGGAGCCATTCGGATAGAGGTGGTGGGGCAGGTAGGGGTGGTTGAGATTGTTTGTTTCTTCCCATGAGCCATTGAATAAGTTCATAGAGTCCATCAGAAGTGAGGGCGATGAGAACTGCGAGTTGAACGAATGCGGTTGGCTTACCGTTTCCGTGTAGGCGGTGGGGCACTTCAGGCTTAACAGTCTGTGATTCATGATTCATGCTATATGATATGGTGTGATTCTGCCTTGAAACCGTATCCACTTTGAGTGGAGAGTAATGGTCCCCCGCTATTGTATTTCATTTGTGAATGTCGTAGAAGCCCAGAAGCTTTCCCAATCGGATGCTTCAAGATTGATTGCTCGTTGGATATGAATGGTGGTGATCATCCAGTCCCCGGCGGGTTCGGCTTCGAATGCAATCTTTCCGTTCGCATCAGTGTGAAGCTCGATGAGCACTTCGGGGTTGATTGTATTTGCAACGACTACGCGTAGCCCTTCGATTGGATCATCCATGAATGATACGGAAGCGATGATTGTAGTTCTCATGGATTCGCTATCACTGCTTAGAGGGGTAATTGATTCGATCAAAATTTCGAGAGGGAGTCCGACACGACGATCAATTTTGTCGGCAGAGTGATTATCATCATTGATACGAATGATTGATTTGGCACATCGTGAATATGCTTCTCGGCCGATGATCTCGGATTCGCCGAGATGTGCTCGTTCATTGATGATGTGTTCCAGCCCCTCTTCAATGAGATACGAGTTGAATTTTTCATGTTCAAGATTATTAGTATAATGGTTCGACTGGTACACGATTACGCCCGAGTGTTGTGGGCGAAGGAATCCGTTTGGATTCTGATGTCGACCTCGGATTGGAGTAGTTTGGTCGCCTTCACTGACAAACTCGAATCGTTTGATCTGTGGATCATTGCGATCGACGGTATCACCCTTGAATCGTTCACCGTGCATGAGCCGGACAACCACAAGATTGTTCGTATTCAAAGCGAAGTGGTCAGGCTGAATCCAGAACTCATGAGCGTTAGTTATTGAACAGGTCATGAGGATGGTGAGGATACATACTGTAGAGAATATGTGCTTAAACATGGCGTGCTCCCGTGGGTTATGTGAAAAAACCGGAGCAGATGTTTTAATCTGCTCCGGTTGCGATATGATGACTATTGGCTATTCTGTACTGCCTCAATAAAGGCACTGATATCGTAGAAGTTGATGAAGCCGTCGCGGTTGACATCTGCGATTTCAAACTGGGTCAAGGGCGGATCCTTTCGGTTTAAAGTACCAGAGTGCGGAGTCGCGGCATATGGGAATACATTGTTAAATGCAATGTCGTTTTCAGCGACATTGTCACCGACAAGTGTGATGGTCTCGTATGTTGGTCCTGATGCGATTGCTGTGAGGGCAACATCAATGACATCGTCGCCAAACCGACGGCCGTTTGGCCACCCACTCGAAACACCGCCGGTAGTATCGCCGCCGATGAATCCAAATCGCGAAAATCCATCTTCGCCTGCCAGCGGGACTGGTCCGGTCGTTGTTGCTACACGCAGGACATCGGGGATAAACACGGCGACCAGATCTTGGCGATCGGTTTCTTGAAAATCTGTTCCGAAGACAATGTTGATTAACGATGCGAGTTCAGGATTCGATGCGTAAGTAGCGAACATTGAATCGTCTGTGGGAACGAGAGCGTTATAGTTGTCCTTGTCAGCAAACGGCACAAGCGCTTCGTTGAACAATGGGTTGCCCAGACGGTTCACCTGAATCCAGTCGCCATAGCTTTCAATGTTGTTGCCTGCTTTTCGGATTGTCACCTTTGGTCGGCTAACCGACGCGTAAACACCAACGCCGGTTTGAGTTCCAAAGAATGCATCGTTGTACTCGAAATCAGGAAGTTGATCGAGTGGGATTTGCATTGCGATGGTCAGGACATTGAATCCCTTGAATCCATCAACACCATCGTTATCCTGCCCGAGCCCATCAGCAAGCGTACCGTTGTTATCGAGAATACGGACATTGAGCAGATCGAAGATGCCAGGAATGTCAGAATAGAAGCTATCATCACGAGGTCCCGCGAAGAAGACCTCGCCGTTGGAGCCAGTGAAGATTGCTTGCTGGGTGTAGGAGTCGAGCTGCTCAAAGCTTGAAGCTCCAGAAACCGCTCTGCCGGTTTCATCATTGTACAAAGGCGTTGTGTTTATGCCAACATTTGGAGGGGCGACGATTGCACCTGAGAGTGCCAAGTGTGCTTCCGTTTCGATAGGAGTCCTCGCTACGCTGTAGGTCTGGGTGTAGTTCTGGCGAGCGTCACCGTTTTCCAAGATTGGTCCAACTTCGGTGCCCAGCCCGTAGGACAGGATGGTATTTTCATTTTTGTATCCACCATCAACCGCAGAGAACTGAAAATCATATCGGATGACGGTTTCTCCGGTTGATGGGTTGGTGATGTGGAGCGAGTACAGCGCATCGTCTGCGAAGCGTTCGTAGATTGCACCATCGCCTGGTTCTGAAAACGGACGAACACTCGCAATCACATTGAGTACTTCGACCGAAGGGGCATCATACTTTGTTCCAATGAATGCATAGACATCTGTCAGGTTTGCCTGCGGGTCTTGCTTGATAAGTGGTGCGTCGCTGTGGCTCGATGCTTCTGCTGGAGCAGAGCTGAGTACTGCCAGTGTGCCTGCTGCCATAAAAAGTGCTGCAGCACCAATAAAAGATGTAGCTCTTCGTTGCATTGTTATTCCTTTGCCTTGTTGAATCGATGAACAGTGGGTTCATACAGAGTTGATAAACGAATCGCATGCTCGCGGACGCTCCGCGAGTGTGTCAGGTATGAATGTGAGTTCGTTAGCGATCTACCCAAGATAATTTGATCCGGGTGAACAACTCTCTTTCGTAAGTGATGGCAAAGTTGTTTTTGTAAATCAAAATATTTTTAGTATTTGTAAACATGGTCACAAAATAGAGCCCGGAACTCCGGGCTCTGTGTAAAAAGAGAGAAATAGTGTGTGTTTAGCCTTCGGATCGCGCAGCTACCACAACTCGGCGTTCAAGATTCGACACCCAAGTCCCACCAGGATTCTCGATAGTAATCGCAAAGAGCGCTACTCGCCCCAGATCGATCCCCGGTTCGATCGGGACGATGACTTCGCCGTCACTAGAAGCGTTGAATACGCCGCCGCTCACGCGTTGCTCGAGTCCTCTCTCGTCGATTACCCAGACCTGATACTGCTCAATCATCGGGTCGTTCACTTTAAGCCCGACAAATCGCAGGTACCCCTCTCCGAGTTCATCATTCCAAACAACATCTCCTTGGATATTTGATTGCTCTGCGAGTGAGCCGGGCTGATTGAACGGTGCCCATGCGATTTGGACCGTATCTGGTACGCCGATGAGTTTTAATCGTTTGGCGAGCAGTTCGGTCGGGTCGCTAGGCGTTTGGTAGTGAACAATGGTTTGATTGGCTTCATCAAGATTGAGCATCGCGTTAGCGAGCATCTCAACGAGTTCTTCTTCTCGATCTTGAGCGATTGCGATCTGTTGATCGAAGCTTTGATTCGTTTGGGATCGGATCGATTCTGATCGGACGAGCAATGTCACGCATGCCCCCGCGATGATAACTGCAGCAGCCATTGAGAACTGCAAAATCCGCTTTGGGCCTTGTTCTCTGATCGTTCCCGTCACTTGCCTGTGGGATGAATCATCGTGTGTGGTGTGCGCCAGCACTGAATACCCGGTTGTACAGATCGAGTTCATCAATCTTTCTGGCAGAGAACTTTGTTCTTCTGGATGATCTGCGAGGAGATCGAATGCAACGAGGGCTTCTCCGAATGTGTTGGGTTCTACAAGTTGAAGTTTCTGGCGGAGCATGTCGAGTTCGTGTTGGTCTTCGATGTTCAGTTGTTCAAGATGTTGGTCAGCCAGGAGTTCATAGAAACGATCTTTCTGTGTGAATTGTTTGCTCATCATTCTCCTCCCTTACAAGTCAGCATCTCGTGATCCATACACCGGTCGGCTACATATGCTCGCATATTGACCATCGCTCGTCGGAGCCTAGATTGACAGTACCAATCGGTGAATTTGTAGCGATGCCAATCTCATAATGAGTGAGCCCGCCAAAAATCGACATCCAGATGGCTTCACGCTCATTCTCTGAAAGTTGTATGTAAGCCTTGGCCATAATATTTTGCTCGTCATTGACGATGGCAGAAGAATCAGAGCGCTCATTAGGTTTCGGGAAGGATTGTGTGCTCACCCTGCGTAGCACTCGTCTGCGGGATGACACTTGTCTTTGTTTGTCAATGATCCGACGATGGGCAATAGTGGCAACAAATGCGGATTCAGAACCCTTCGAAGGGTCAAATCGTTTCGCTGAAGTCCAAATTTCAATAAACACATCTTGCACGGCATCCTCAACTTCAGATGGTGCCTGGTCTAAATATCGTTTTGCTAGGCGATAGACAAGTCCGCCGTATTCACGAGCGCACAACTCGACCGCGGAATGATCGCCGCCTGCAATTCTTTCTAAAAGCGATTTCAATAGCATGTCCCTTCGTTGTGACAGGAAGTCTATCCTTGATTTCGGATCGGATTGTGCAAAAGATTTTGATATGTCAAAATCTTTTTGCTGAGATCAAAAATCCTCTGTTAGTAAAAGCAAATAATTCGAGTCGCAATTCTCTGATTACACGAGCGAGGTAAAATATCTACTCGACTATATCTTATCTTCCTTTTCTTGTGGGTTGCATTCGATTGATGGGCAGGTCAGGTCATGATAGATGCTGTGGGGGAGTTATCGATATTGAAATTCAACCACAATGAGGCTATTAGACAAATCAATCCCCTTCCCCGCTATTACAGTAACGACAGGGACTTGCGTGAAATCGTGAGTCCCTTTTCCTATGGCTATTTTGAGCGATGTACCCTAAAGCGTACCCTAGTTCATAGAGCCAAATGAAAGCGACTCGCCCATCGGCGGCATGGTTTGCCCCAAAGGTTGAGCGAATGGCAAGTTTGAAAAAGCGGAACGGGACATACCAAATCCAATGGTACGAAGGCGACAAGCAACGGCGAAAGAGTTTGGGGACAAGCTCGCACCAGATCGCCAAAGAGAAACTCAGGCAGTTTGAATCGGCTCAGTTTCAGGGCGTTGATTGTCCACTTCCAACAAGAACTCCAGTCGGTGAGATCGTCGAAGCGTACATGGAGCAGATGAAGGTGCTTCGGGCAAGGCGGTCTTGGAGTAAAGACCTCGGCTATCTTCGGAGTGCATTCGGCGAATGCTGTGAGGGACTTGTGCTCACCAAGGGGCGTGCGAAGCGGTGTCAAGACCTACGGTGCCCAGAGGACCGCCGAAAGAAGCTCAGGGCAATCCCAGCAGCCTTCTTCGAGGAGATCACTACTGCAATGATTTCCGACATGATCGCTCAGCATGTCCGTGTGAAGGGCTTGTCGCCAAAGACGGCCAACAGATACCGTGAGGTTGTATGCAAGGTATTCAACTGGGCTATTGAGCAGGGGCGAATTCGGATGCCAGGTGGAGCGAATCCAGCTTCAAAGGTGCAGCGGTACCAAGAACGAGCGTCGGAGATTCGATACCTCACGCTTCCACAGATCACCGAGCAACTTCACGCACTCCGATTCAATCCAAGATTGCAGACGATGGTGGCTGTTTTGATCTACGCCGGGCTTCGGCGTGAAGAGTTGCTTTGGTTGAGGATTGAGGATTGGGACAAATCGACTCCATCGGCTCCAAATGGAATACTTCGAATCCATGCAAAGACGGTTGGGGACGAATCTTGGCAGCCAAAGACTCGAAAGAATCGAGCCATCACAGTCAGCCGTGATTTGGCAAGCTATTTGAATCAGTATGTCACGCCCGCATCAGATCATGGTTGGCTATTTCCGAGTCCGAAAGGGAGCCTGTGGGATACTTGCAACTTCTCCGATACGCTCCGCAAGGCAAACAGAGCGGTGGGGCTTGGATGGTCTTGTCTCGACTACCGCCACACCTTCGGCAGCCAGCTCGCACAGAAGGGCGTGAGCTCGTACAAAATCAGTGCATTGATGGGCAACTCGCCGGATATCTGCCGGAGGCATTACGCCGCATTAGTCCCGGAGGCCATGGGTGAGGAGGTAGAGTTTAATTGCTCACCTATCATCGGTAGAATGGGGCAGCACGCAGTTTCTATCTAGTAATGTTTATGTCTGCTGTCTGCGAATGTGCTCCACAAAGTCTTTAAGAGACCACAGCCAATTTTGCTGATCCTGTGTGTAGCTAGCGATGACTTGGGATGGGAGCACTAATTGCAAATTGCGACCTTGCATTTGGTCTGTTTGATGTGTTGCTGCGCTTAAACCCATATCTTGATCCATTCGTAGCGTGAGACTTTGTGCGACAATCTGGTCTTTGTTTGGAGGATCAGTTTATGAAGAAGTCAAGATTTACGGAGCAGCAAATCGCGTTCTCGTTGAGGCAAGCCGAGGGCGGTGCATCGGTTCGTGAGGTTTGCAGGAAAATGGGAATAAGCGAGCAGACTTTCTACCGATGGAAGAAAAAGTTTGCTGGGATGAGTGTCGCCGAGGTGCGGCGGCTCAAACAGCTTGAAGATGAAAATCGAAGACTCAAGCAGCTCGTCGCTGACCTGAGCCTTGATCGGCAGATTCTTCAGGATGCACTCAAGGGAAAACTCTAAGGCCTGATCGTTGTCGGAAGATGGTGCGTAATACACAATCAGCATACGGCGTGAGCGAGCGTCGTGCATGTCGAGTGATTGCAGCACCACGAGCAACGCATCGTTACCAAAGCGTTGCAGACGATCAGGCCCCACTTCGAAATCGGATGAAGGAGATTGCTAGTGTGCATGTCACCTGGGGATATCAGCGGATCTGGATCAAGCTCCGGCGGGAAGGATGGCTGGTGAATCGCAAGCGTGTATATCGGCTTTACAAAGAAGAAGGACTCTGCGTGGGCAGGCACAAGCCGCGTCGGCACAAGAGCTCTGTGACGCGTCCTGAGCTGACCAAGGCGACTCACGCCAACGAAAGCTGGTCGATGGATTTCATGGCCGATCAGCTCTTCGATGGCCGCCGATTCCGGCTCTTGACGATAGTCGATGACTTTACACGCGAGAGCCTTGCAATCGAAGTCGGGCAGCGGCTCAACGGAGATGATGTGGCTCGTGTTTTAGACAGGATCAAAGGCACTCGCGGTGTGTTACCAAGGAAGATCCGTGTCGACAACGGCACAGAGTTTACAAGCAAGCGTCTGGATCAATGGGCGTATCTCAACGGCGTG
>JAESSR010000125.1 GCA_016764015.1 Phycisphaerales bacterium | reverse complement strand
GGAGGCGCGATTGGTCGCGGCTGTCGGGGATGATTTCCCCCAGGCATTCGTTGATTCGCTCAATGATTTCAAGGGGCTCGACACGCAAGGGTTGGAGATCCGAAAGGGCTCGAAGACTTTCCGGTGGGGCGGGAAATATCACGACGATATGGATCATCGCGATACGCTCTTTACGGATTTGGGTGTGTTGGAAGAAGCTCCGCCGCCGGTGCCTGAGAGCTATCGGGATTCAGAGGTTGTGTTCCTTGCCAACTCGCATCCGATGGTGCAGCTTGGAATGTTGGAGCAGTTCCCTGATGCCAAGCTGAGTGTGGCCGACACGATGGACTTGTGGATCAACATCGCCAAGCCTGAGCTGACCCAGTTGCTCGGCAAGGTCGATGGCTTAGTCTTGAACTTCGATGAAGC
The DNA here is from genome assembly GCA_016764015.1 of Phycisphaerales bacterium. Next base: position 3,590 of record JAESSR010000125.1, on the reverse strand, counting down.
TGAGTTGTATACCGGGCATAGGAACCCAGTGACCGCTGGCAGAAAACTCCTTGAGTATGGACCAAGATTCGTGGTCGTCAAGAAGGGCGAGCATGGATGTATCTTGATTCACAAGGACGGGATTTGTGCGCTCCCGGCGTATCCGACCGAGAAGGTCGTTGATCCGACCGGTGCCGGCGATTCATTCGCTGGCGGGATGATGGGGCGACTCTCGGCTCGCGGCGGCGATGACCTCGGCTCGTTTGAATCTGTGCGTGAATCATTGGCGCATGGCACGATCATCGCGAGTTTCAATGTTGAATCGTTCTCGCTTGATCGCATGCGTGGGATCACCAAGGCGGATGTCGATGCTCGGTATGCCGAGTTCGCCGAGATGATTCGGCTGGGTTGATTTGGAGCGGGGGGTGCTTGTGAGTTGACAGAAGACATGGCATGCCGAAGACGGTCAAACCATGGCACCCGGAAAGAGATAGCAGATGGCGTTTGGGAAGAAGAAAAAAGAAACTGAATCCGATCGACCGTACTTGGAGCCGTATGAAAAGGCAACTCGCGAGATGGGTGCGGGGTTTGAGTCTCAGCTTTGGATGAGCAAAGATGCGCAGCGGACACGCTTTGAGGTGTTGACGCAGGTTGCAAGGTTTAAGGGCCGAGTTGTCGCGGATCTTGGGTGCGGGGTTGGCGATTTGCCTCTGTTCTTGCATGAGCATGCGAGCGATCAGTTTCCCAAATCTTATATTGGTATTGAAGGCGTCGAGGCGATGGCCGAGCATGCGAGATCGCGGATTGCAGAGGCTGGTGTTGATCGAACGCTCTTTGATGTCGCTGACTTTGTCGCGGATGATTCGCTTCCTGATATGCTGGTGAATGATGCGGGTGTTGAGGTCTTTGTATTTTCAGGTTCGCTCAACACGCTCAGTATGTCCGATGCGAAGGATGTGCTCGATGAGTTCTGGCATGCGTTGAAATCTGCCAAACGCGGCACACTCGTATTTAACTTCTTGTCCGATCGTCACAACGCCGATCGCACCCCTGCGTCGGCTCCTGCTGTGCGATTCGACCCCGCCGATATGCTTGATTGGGCCCTCAAACGCACCCCGATTGTTCAGTTGAGGCATGAATACCTCAAAGGGCACGACGCAACGATTGTGATGGATGTTGCTCAATAGATTGAGTTCTTAAATCCATTCTTGATTGGTCACCGTGCGATCGATGATGAGTTCGCCGGTGTGTTTGGTGGCGGTGGGTTCGAAGAGCAATACTGAGGCGCCGTCTTTGGTGACGGGGTTGTGTTCGATGCCTTTGGGGACGATGTACATGTCGCCCTTTTCAAGATGCACGGCATCGCGATCTCGGAACTCGATGGTGAGTTGGCCTTCGAGGATGAGGAAGAGTTCGTCTTCGTGTTCGTGGGTGTGCCAGGCGAGGTCGCCTTTGAGTTTGGCGAGTTTGACTTGCTGCCCGTTGAGCTCGGCGATAATTTTGGGTGTCCAAGTTTCATCGAAGAGGCTGAGTTTGTCGGCGAGGTTGATGATGTCGCTCATGGTCGGGTCTTTCTTACTTGAACCGTTTGTTGATCCAGTCGGCGATGATGGTCATTGCTTCGGGGGCGAAGGTTTCTTCGATATCGTTGTACTCGCCGAGTGCGCCGGTGGTTGCGTGTTGGAACATGTGGTTGAGCCCGGGCAGCTCGGTGATGGTTGCGTCGGGGTTGTCTTTGAGGAGATCGCGGAGTCCTTCGAGGTTTTCTTGTGCGGGGACTTGGATGTCGAGTTCGCCGTTGAGGGCGAGGATTGGGATGTTGATTTTGGACAGGTAGTTTGCTGGGTCATATCCGAGGAAGTAGCGAATCCATGGGGATGAGTTTTGTGCGACGATCAGTTCGATCTGCGCTTCATTGATGCCCAGGTCTTCGATGGCTTGAGGCGTGAGTAGCTCACGGATTCTGGCTTTGGCATCGTCGGTTGATGTTGATTCGGCGACGGCCTTGGTGATTTTGGAGTTGATTTTTTCGCTCTTGGCGATGTCTTCTTCGGATATGCCTTGCGACAGGGCCATGAGTCGATTTTGTGATCGGGCGATTTGTTGCGAGCTTGTGCCTGGGCCGGCGAGCATGACCATGTAGGCAAGCTGTTTGTTGTCTTGAATCGCAATCGGTGCGATGAGCCCGCCTTCGGAGTGGCCGACGAAACCGATAGCGGTGTGGTCGATGTCGTCACGAGAAAGAAGATACGCGAACGCGGCGTTGGCGTCGGTTGCGAAGTCGGCGGAGGTGGCAGCGGAGTAGTCGCCTGTGGATTGGGCAACGCCCCGATCGTCGTATCGGAGGACAGCGATGCCTTGTTTGGTGAGGTAGTCTGCGAGTACCAAGAAGGGCTGATGTCCGAAGACGGATTCATTGCGGTCTTGTGGGCCTGAGCCGGAGATCAATATCGCCGCGGGGAATGGCCCATCACCTTCGGGGAGTGTGAGTGTTCCGGCGAGGGTCACGCCCTCGGCTTGTGCATTTTCGTAGGCGACTTCTTCGACGAGGTAGCTGAGGGGTTCGGTGGGGACTTGCGGGCGATTCCGAACGATCGGTTCGTCGGTTGCGTCGGCTCGTATGTAGGTGAGGGCAACATCGTCTTGACCGGGGACTTTCCATGTGCCGACGATGGTGTCGGGGTTTGTGAGCGTGCCAGAGAAGTGGCCGTCGATGATTTTGATGGTGTAGCCGATCCGGCCGCCGGCTTTAGTGAGATCAGAAACAGGGACATTCATCGCCATGGTGTCTGGTGAATCGAGTGTCACGGCCGTGCCGTGCTCGGTGGTTTTGATGTGGAGGATGATACGGAGATCGACGCCGTTGCGGTTGAGTGTTGCTTTCCAATCGCCGTCGAGTCCTTCGATGGTTGGTTTGTCTGCGGGGAGCCCGCGTGTGATGATGATCGGGAGGTTCATGCCTTGAGAGAAGGTGCCTGAGAAGTGTTGCGCATCATCGTCCCAGTCGGCTTCAATGCTCGCGCCGATGATGGCGATTTTGATGGAGAGATGTTCGTCGACCATGCTGATTTCGGAGATGGGAATCTGTTGCCCGGGTGCTTGGTCTGGGCTTTCCATCGTGGCGGCAAGGTTGCCTTCGTCATCATTGGTGATCGTGAAGATGAGTGAGAGTGTGCCCGTTGGGATTGTGAGGTTGGCGTGCCAACTGTCGGCGATTGGATCGGGGTTTGCAACAGCAGTAGCGATAGTGGTGGTGAGTACGATGAGGAGGAATGATATGCGTGTAAAGATTTTCATTGGTGGATTCCTGAATGTGTGTTGGTCTGTTTGTCGGTCTGGTTGTTTATACGGATTGAGTAGGAATGTTTTTCGAGGCAGCGATCCGTTGGTAGCCAAATCGAGCGGCGAAGATGATGGCGATGGCGGCGGGGAAGGAGAACATGATGGCGATGCCGGCTTGGTCGAGATCAAGGGTGATCCAGGCGAGGGTGTAGAGGAGCCCGCCGAGGACGAAGGTCCAGCCGATGAAGCGTTGGATGGAGCTTGATGAAGACTTGGATGGGCACCCGCATTCGCCCGTGGTTGCTTGGTTCTTCTTGGGCATGTAGTTG
>JAESSR010000124.1 GCA_016764015.1 Phycisphaerales bacterium | reverse complement strand
GCTGCGGAAATAGACGCATACGCCAGTGGCCCGATCGGTGACGGGCTGCTGGAGGAGTAGTCTCGCGTTGGCTCACCCAGAACACGCAGGTCGGTCCGGGCAAGTATATCGCCGCTGAAGTCGCCCGCGTAGCTTCCAGTGCCAAGTGCGGCATTGTTTCCCGATGCTTGGTTAAGTGCCCAAACAGCAATACTGATAGGGTCTGAACTAATATTTACCTCGCCAATTACCGCTGCCGAGTTGCTCCCATTATCAGTCACCAATTCTCCAATAATAGGAAATCCCTGCGTGATCGCGACAACCCCGGCAAATTGATCAAGACTATTTACGAGCAACTCGCCGGAATAAATCCCAAAGTTTGAGTTGTCATAGAGAGTCTGCCCCGCCACACGAAGCGTCGGCTCATTGGTCTCCACCCCAACCGTAAGATCCAGAACCGTCCCCCCGAACTCATTGCTCAGCGAAATCATTGTCTCTGGATCAGCAAACAGATTTGAATGAGAATCTGTGTATGGGAACTGCAACGCACCGGCATATCGGGACCAGAGTGCGTGAGGCGATGAACCAATATCAACATCCGGGCTCAGCGTGGTGTATGGGCCGCCTTGAACAGTGCCGACCATGATCCGCATCTTCTTGACGAGGTGCCCGTATCTTTTCCAGAAGAGTTCTGCGTCGGCTTGTGTGCCACCCATTTGGATATCCATATCGAACAAGCCATCGGTGATCGTGATTGGGCCGGGTTGATCAAATACTGAATCGATCTCGTCGCCATTGCTATCGAGCAGGTGGACTTCAAAGTGGAACTCGCCGTTGGCAGGAACCCCTTCAAACTCAAGAAACCCTTGGTAGTTAAAACTACCATCATTCACCTGGGAGACTCCTCGGTTTGGGGTATCCCCAGCAAAAGCCAACGGTGCAGCAAGGCCAGCAGCAAGAACCGCGGCACAAATTAAAGCGTTTTTCATAACCCCTCTTTTCCTTTTTCATCTTTACACAGGCGATCGAACAGCCGTCGCCGCGAGGCTCACCGTATCAGATCATCGGTCTTTTTCAAACAGTTATTCGGGCGTTTTCTCAATCAAATCAAGAATCTGCATCCGGTGCTCAGTCTGCCCCCATCGGCGCGTGTCCTCGATTCGATACCGAGTAGGCATCCAGTTTGCTCCAACGAGCGCAAGGTCGATATGCCAGTCTGCGAGCTTGAATGGTTGGCGGAGCAAGCGGTTGTCAATCTCAGGCACCCACGATCGTCCTCGCCCGTAGCCGACAGCCGAGAATGCGTCGCTCATCTTTGGCGCGAGCAGTTGTAGTGATTTGGAGCCTCGCACTGTATTGGAATCGCCGATGATGACATCGGGTTCTGGGAACGAGCTTTCGGTATGTGATAATTCCCATACATTCCTGCCCATGATCCATGATCGACCATTCCAAGAGTGAATAGCATTTGATGCGTTTTGCATCGATTCTTGCCGCCATGAAGCAGGATCAGATGGAAGATCAACAAACCATACGATCAATGATTCAGATGTCGATTCAGATTCACCAAGATCAAACTCAGCAAACAGCACCCACCCGTTGCTGCTGCCAATGAAGCTCGCATCCTCTTGATTCGTCGGGGCGTGCATGTACACCAAACCTGTGCGGATCATCGGGAATCGTGATGCGATCAACGCGTTGCCTTCGACCCGGTAATGCGCAGGCTCGCCATGCACTCGATACGAATAGTTCACCCATCGTTCTCTGGCGAGGGGCGCAAACGGTGCGAACGAATCAAGGAGTTCTTGTCGCTCTTCACCCCATGATGCATTGGCGACAAACACAATATCAGCCTCTTGATCGAGCACGGATATCGCCCAGCCCGTTTGGTCTACATGCTTTGAAGATTGATTCCAGTGTACAATCCGAATGCTGTCGTCTGCTCTTTGATTCGACGAGAACACCCGGTGCATATGCCACACGCCGATGAACAGATACCCCGTGCAACCAATACACGCAACAAGCAATGCCGGGCGCAGAAACAGCCCGCCCAATCGACGCGAGAACAATGCCAATAGAGCAGAAACGCCCAGGCATACCCACGCACTCCCCACCATCCAGATCGAGGGCACCCACCAAATATACTGCGCCCACCGATACTGATCCGTCAGCACCCGCCCGGTGATCCACAGCCCAAGGATCACCAGCCCGAGCAATGCACACAACTGTGCGCAACGAGGCAAGGCTCTTCTGCGGAACCAGCCAACTAAACTTGTCGATGAGCCGCGTTGTGGGTTTGATCGATCTCTACTCATGATCTCCCTGTCTTGAAAATACACACAACCCATTGTATCGGCTCTATCATCACACTCACAAGAACACGCCGCGAGAGAGGATTTTCATCTATGTCAGTCAACTGGTCAAACCAACGCATCATCATCACCGGCGGGTCCGGGTTTCTCGGGCGCCACATCGTCGAAGGACTCCATAGCCGAGGCGTAGATGACAACCAAATCTTCATCCCCCGCTCAGCCAACTATGACCTGACCGAAAAGGACGCCTGCGTGAGTCTGTATAACGATTGCTTCGGAGCCGACAAAGCCACGATGATTATTCACCTCGCCGCAGAGGTCGGAGGCATCGGTGCGAACATGAAAAACCCAGGGCGATACTTCTACGCCAACATGGCGATGGCCCTGCACCTCATCGAACAAGCACGCGTCGATGGCTTAATCGAACGCGACGGCAAGTTCATCCAGACCGGAACCATTTGTGCCTATCCGAACCTCACCCCGATCCCGTTCAAAGAAGAAAACCTCTGGGACGGCTATCCCGAATCCACCAACGCACCCTACGGCATCGCCAAGAAGGCTGCATGGCAAATGCTCGATGCGTACAAAAACCAGTACGGCATGAAGTCCTCGTTCGTCCTCCCAGTGAACCTCTACGGCCCATGGGATAACTTCAATCTCGATTCATCGCATGTGATTCCAGCACTGATCCGTAAATGCGTCGAAGCCCTCGATCGCGGCGACGACTTCCTCCCCGTCTGGGGCACCGGCAGTGCGAGCCGCGAGTTCCTCTATGTCGACGACTGCGCCGATGGTCTACTAACGGCCGCCGAAAAGCTCGACGACCCAACCCCGATCAACCTGGGCACCAACATGGAGATCACGATCAAAGACTTGGTCAACATGATCGCCAAGCTCACCGGGTTTGCCACCGAGGACACCATCGCTGACAAAATCAAATGGGACCCCACCAAACCCGACGGCCAACCCCGGCGATGCCTCGATGTGAGCCGAGCAAAAGAGCTGATGGGCTGGGAAGCGAAGGTCGGGTTTGAAGAGGGGATGAAGCGAACGATCGAATGGTTCAAGACCCATCGCGAAAACCCAGAGGCGAGAATGTAAGCCAAGTAGAATTTCGATATAATCGTACCGGAGGTTCTCGATGATTCGTATATTCCTTTGTTTGATCGTGTCTTGTATTTCTTCGCCACTCGTCATTGCAGGTGAAGTTCCTGATTTGGCTTGTTTGTCAGGCGAAACAGTGAATGAGATATTCGCGAGTCGGCTTCGAAAATCTGGCCGAAGCTTTCTTGTGATCGTCGGGGCGGGTGTATACAAAAATGCATTTGACGCGGAATCTTGGGAGAAATCAATTTGGAATGATCCGGAGTTTGCTCAGTATCTCAAGGATAAAAAACTTTCGGTCGTATATATGGACGGTGAATCAGATCCAGCGTTTTATTCAACTCTTGAAATTTCATCGCTTCCTACGGTATTCTATTTTCAACAAAAAGAGATTCGATCACGCCGATCAGGATTAGTGCCTGCGAGAGAAGAGTCACGCAAGAGCATGATTGAGTGGATTAAAGCAGTAGGTTCAGGGATGACTCCTGTAGAATCTGCCTATGCCGCAGTAGATGCCGACCAAGAGGATGTTGAACTTCGAACCAAACTGATGGGCGAACTCTGGAAAGAGAAGCGTGAAACAGAAATGCTTGTTCAAGTTTGCTGGTTGCTCGATCACAATGATTTAGCATACGAATATGCTGCCAAAGAGTATTTGGCAAAGCACGACGAGGAGCTAAGCGAAGAGGAATATCGAGCTGGGCTACTCTGGAAAGTGATGTCATTGCGTGACAACCTCGGTCTCTATCGACAAGAATCAAGATTTAAACCAACAACAGATGGTTGGCCAGACCATATTTCCATGGTGGAATTCGCAGAAGCAAACCCCCGGCGGGAACTTGGATCATGGCAAAGAAAACAAATTGAACAAACACAAACGGTTCTGACTCTTCGTGATGCTCTTGAATCCCGTCGTGATGATAAAACAGCCACAGAGCGTGATCTGTTTATTCTCATGGCACTTACCTCTGAGGGCGACGAATCCCGAGCGTTG
>JAESSR010000123.1 GCA_016764015.1 Phycisphaerales bacterium | reverse complement strand
TGGCACAATTGGCGGCTTTGGGATAAAAAACGGTTAAGAAGGTGATATGAAGGACCGATACCTCCTGTGATGAATGAATCCAATACTGCCAACGCGTATCTCCGTACCAAGGTCATGACCGCATCGCCTGAGGAGCTTCGATTGATGCTCCTCGATGGTGCGGTCAAGTTTGCATACCTGGCTCGGGCCGGGCTCGAGCAGGCGCACCCTGAGATGATCTATCTTGGATTTACCCAGTGTCGAGATATCGTCCTCGAGTTGCTCAACACCATCAAGACTGAGCCGGCACCAGAGATCGCCCAATCAGTTCGTGAACTCTATACCTTTATGTACTCTGAGCTGATCAAGGCGAGCAACGATCAAGACATCAACAAGCTCAATGAGATCATCGGCCTGCTCGAATATGATCGCGAGACTTGGGTCTTGACAATGGAGCAACTGGTCAAGGAACGCGAAGCGGGAATGGTTATCCCGGCTGCTGCACCTGTGCCTGCTCGCCAGCCGATCAGCTTCCAAGCATAGCGTTTCAACGCTTTGGCAAATCAAATCTGAACAACTCAAATCTGCTCGCTTAGCCCTGCTGCGAGGTGTTCCATGACGAACTTGACCTGCACATTGGTGTTGAGTTCTGTCTTCGCACGCTCGACGCAATCAATAGTATGAAGCGCACGATGGGTTGATGATGGCTCGCGCAATCCCTTGCGGGCTCGCTGGGCGATCAACGCGAACATTTGATCAGCACCCTTGCGGTTGGCGGCTTCCTTCGAGCGATTCTCCCCGAGCTTGTCTCCCTGCTTGACCCACTTGGTCGCCCATTCATCGACCAACTCACCCATTGTGGTGCCTAGTGCAATCGGATGCACGCCTTGATCTGCCTGGGCACACATCGGATCGATCCGCGTGTGCCAATGGTAGAGCCCGCCTTCGATCGCGCCGAGGAATCTCCCCGGCGAGCCGGCGGCGTATTGCATGAGCCAGTGGTGCTCGTTTGGATCGAGCTCAAACTTCTGTGTGTTGGTCCATGCACGCATCGCATCGTCATCAAGCGGCGTAAACGCAACCCGCTGACATCGGCTTCGGATGGTCGGGAGTAATCGATCTTCGCTCGATGTGACGAGAATAATCACGGTTCCCGGCGGCGGTTCTTCGAGCGTTTTAAGAATCGCGTTCTGCACCGGGGCATTGGTCGGCGAGCGATCGAGCAGCTCCGCTTCATCGACAATAAACACCTTACCCGCGATCGAATCACTCTTCATCGTTGGCGCAAGCGTTGCTGGCACGATCAGGTGTTCATCGACGATGGCTTTGGGAATCGTCGCGAGCTTGGCATCACGGACTTTTTTATCCTCGTGATACCGAGCGAGTTCTTTCTTGATGACATGCAGATCCGGGTGTGTGCCCGCTTTGAGCAGCCCCTGGACTTGGCTATCAGGGTCAAACGCGATCTGACCGCTCAGATCGGGAGCCGAACTCGGATCAAGAATCGTCGCAGCCCATGCGATCGCGGCTGTGAACTTGCCGACTCCTTGCGGGCCATGGAAAATCCACGCATGATGCACCCGGTCGGATTGCATCGATTGATTCAGAATCTCCACCGCCCGCGATTGCCCGAGGACAGCTCCGAGTGCGATGGGCGGGTCATAGAGCCGAATCCCAGGCCCGGCATCCGTGACGACGCGTTTGCGGGTGGTTTTCTTGGTCGTCTTCTTTTTGGTCGTGCGTTTGGCCATGCTGACAAAGGGTAGCCGATTTATTTGCGTTGGTCAGACGAAATTGCACGCTCGATTTGCAGAATCTGGCTAAATTGGGGTTGTATTCCGATGATGATCGTTTAATATATGAAGACTTGTTGATGGCCCTGATGTATAGATTGAGAGCAACTCCATGATGAACCACCATGTTTCCATTTTCCGAGGTTTTCTTGCCGCCCTTGTGAGCTTGAGTATTGCTGTTCCAGCTTGGGGACAAGTAATTCATGAAGACAGGAAAATATTAGCAAACGACGGAACAGAGTTTGATTGGCTTGGCTATTCAATTGATATTGACAATGGTATTGTGGCAATGGGCGCTATTGGTGATGATTTCAATGGTGATGGGGCCGGTGCTGCATATCTTTTTAACGCAACCTCCGGGAATCAGATTGTCAAACTGCTTCCGAACGATGGCTCTGCTGGAGATTCGTTTGGATGGTCTATCGCTATTGACGATGGTCTAGTTGCTGTTGGAGCTTACTGGGATGATGATAATGGAGGAAACTCTGGATCTGCCTAATTGTTTGATGTTGTTTCGGGGACTCAATTGGCCAAACTCGTACCAAATGACGGAGCTCAAGGCGATCTCTTCGGTTGGTCTATAGCAATTGACAATGGAGTTGTTGCGGTAGCTACATGGCATGACGACGATGCTGGATCAGGGTCTGGCTCGGTATATTTATTCAGCACTTCCACTGGACAACAGATTGTTAAGCTGCTCCCAAATGATGGTGCAGCAAACGATCACTTTGGAAGCTCAATCTCAATCGATAGCGGTATCGTTGCCATCGGAGCAAGAAACGATGACGACAATGGCATGAATTCCGGCTCAGTTTACCTTTTTTCTGTTGACACTGGCTTGCAAATAGAAAAACTAATATCAAATGAAGAAAATCCAGGAGCTCGTTTTGGAAATTCCATTGACATGGATAACGGCCTTATCGCAATAGGATCATGGTGGGATAGTGAAAATGGATCCCGCTCTGGTTCAGCATATGTATTTGATGCCAATACAGGACAACAACTAACTAAGTTGCTCCCCTAATGATGGGTCAGAGGGAGATGAGTTTGGCCACTCAATTTCAATACACAAAAGCGTTGTCGCCGTAGCTGCATGGCAAGACGATGATAACGGAGAAAATTCAGGAGCTGCATATTTATTCGATGCAATATCAGGGCAACAAATAGCCAAATTTCTCCCGAGCGATGGCGTAGGAGATGACCGGTTCGGTTGGTCTGTATCCATTGAGAATGAAACTCTCACGACTGGGGCTTATCGGGATGACGACAATGGCATCAACTCAGGCTCCGCATATATATTTTCTGTGCCCACGCCATCTTGCCCTGCTGATTTCACCGATGACGGATCACTGAACTTCTTTGATATTTCCGCCTTCTTGAAACTCTTTGCCATCAACGACCCCGCAGCGGACTTTAACAGTGATGAACGATGGAACTTCTTTGATGTCTCAGCTTTCCTCACGGCATTCGCTGAAGGATGTCCTTAATACTCAAATTATCTTCGTCGACGCCGAGCACCAAACAACAAGCCGCCGGCCAGCATTGGCAGGGTGCTCGGAGCGGGGACGATGGAGTTGATCCATCCGGCATAGTCCGAAACGCGGGTGAAGCCGTTGGAGTCACCATAATCGCCATCGGGGTTGCCGTCGGTTGAGTTGACGAATGAACTAATCCCGGCGATCTGCCAACCATCATCGGTAAAGATAAAGAGCCCGCCGCCGGAGTCGCCAGGGCCGATGGAATACTCAAGATCCAACGGCAAGTTGCTGCCGTAGTTTGAATCGTTTGGGTTGAGCGGATTATCAAAGTCTGTCAGTAAGATGCGTGGATCCCAGCCTCGTGCGGTGCCGAGCACATCGAGGACATTGTTGCCCCCGCGGAGTGTTCCGAAGGTTCCTTGCTGTTGCCCGGTGAGTCCGGTGCCGGTGCGACCGAAACCAACGCTTGTGCCGACTGCACCGAGTTCATTGCGTCCGGTGTAGATTTGTGCGGCTTCGATCGAGGTGATCGGGGAGCTCAGACGCAGCAGTGCGATATCGCCGCCGCCGAGAAAATCGTTGCGTTGCCAATCAGGATGGATGATGATCTGATCGACGAACCCAAAGCTTGAATCTCTGAGAAATGCAACCGAACTCGTCGGACGATCGACGCAGTGTGCTGCGGTCAGAATCCATTCGCCGCCGCCGATGAGTGTGCCCGAGCAATCTGTTGAGCCACCGGCTGCGAAGTTGATCCCGAGCT
>JAESSR010000122.1 GCA_016764015.1 Phycisphaerales bacterium | reverse complement strand
CGCTCGAAGACAACTACGGCGGCGGGCTCGGTTCGGCAATCGCTGACGCGTTGATGGAATCTGGTGATGGATTCGAACTCGCACAGATGTTTGTCAAGCGGATTCCAAAGAGTGCACGCACGGCAGACGAGATGCTCGAGATGTGCGGGTTGTCTGCACAAGACATCGCCAACAAGGTGATGGAGCTCTTGGGTGTAGCGGTCTGATTCGATTTCGTAAAATGTATTTTTTAGACCCGGCTCGTTTGAGCCGGTTTTTTTGTGATGTGAACTTGAGTTAACGACTGTTTTAGTGCCAATGGACTGGTTGTCTTTCTTCATGTTTCATCTATTTTGTGTATTGTCAGAAACATACAGGGAGGGGTTCTGGTATATTCTTGTGTGGTTGAGTAGTACTTCGTTGTGGGGTCAGATGAGTAAGAAGAACAAGTCGATTAAAAATATTCATGTCATTTATGACCCGGAGGACATGTGGGTGCTCGCGAGCCCGATCCGGGTGGAGGTGCTCAATGCAGTGTGCGCTCTGGGTGTTTGCTCGGCTGGGGATATCGCGTTGTTCACCGGGCGATCGCGGACATCGTTGTATCCGCACATTGAGCAGCTTGTTGAAGCGGGGTTGATGATCGAGTCTGAGGTTCGATTGTCGGGCAAGCGGTATGAGCAGATATATCGCCCGATTGCTCGATCTGTCGCGACCAAGCACAACGGACAAGACCCCGAGAATGTTGCGTATCACCAGGCGTATGGCAACGCGGTGGGGCGGCTGATTGCGAGATTGCATGAGCGAGCGACAGCCAAACCCGATGCGGTGGTGCGTGGGCCTGGGCGCGATACCCATGCCGGTATTACAAGCGCTTGGGTTGATGATGAATCCCTTGAAGAGCTCAATGAGTTGGTCGAACGGATATGGGATATCTGTCGAAGCTCACGCCCTGAGGAAGGCAAGAGGCTGGTGAACTTTGGGATTATGCTCGCGCCAGATCAGCGCAAAGATGAATAGGGCGGCTGTTTAAAACATACGAAATCGATGTAAAAAAAAGCACCAGCAATTACTGGTGCTTTGTGTGGTTGAACATGATCTATCGAACTCGCAGGTTCGAGTGGGTTACGGACATCCCGCCGAGAACGCACCGAGGAATGCGGCAACATCAAAGAAGTTGTACAGACCATCGCCGGTAAAGTCAGCGATTGGGTCGTTGGCTGAGAACGCTGAGAGGAACGCGGCAACATCGAAGAAGTTGAGCATTCCATCGCCAGTGAGATCAGCAGGGCACGCAGCAAGGAAGTTGAAGGTGTCGACATCCATCTCGACGATGGGGCTCATGCCGGTGATTACCCACTGGTCGTAGACTTCTTGGCCGAGATTATCGGTACGATTTTCGTCGCGGAGGAACTCGATATATTCCTTGCTTGTTGACTGGTAGAAGACGCGGACATCTGCTCTTGCCGCACCGGCTGGGACCGCGAACTGTGTGTCGTCCCAGTAGTCGCCGTCGTTGTAGGTGTAATCTACAGGCTCGGACTGGATGAGTTCAAAGTTGGCGTTGGTGAATCCGCGTGGTGGGATTCGGTTGTCTTTGAAGCGTTTGTTGCTGAGCACGAAGTGGAAGTTTGGTCCTGCGGGTATGCCGGTGAGGGCGCTGACCGCTTCGTCTAGGCCGAGTTTGGCCTCATAGACTTTGGTGTCGTTGGTGATGAGCAGCGCGGTTGCTTGGTCATAGGCTCCGTGCTCAGCGATGAGTGCATCGGCTCCATCGAAGAACTGGACATTGATCCACATCCGACGACCTTCGGGATAACCCGTTGGTAGTTTGTGTCCGCTTTGGTTGATGATGCGGACATTGAGGCTGTCCTTGACCATCGAGAGTTCCATATCGGATGCATCGCGGAGCATTTCCTCTGCTCGGCTGATTGATTGTGCGACGAGGTTTGGTTGGAGCCCGGTGACGAAGTCATTTGGGTTGAGGTTGCGGATCGCGTTGAGGACCCAGTTGTTGCCGCCGCTGAAAGAGTGGGTTGAGTACTCAGGGCGTTCGTCGGTGAACCGGCATGCTTGTCCTGGGACTTCTGGCATGTGACAATCTTGACAGCTTGAAACACCGGTGAGTTGGGTTTCATAGCGATCCCCGATTTCGACTGGGCCTTGGGCGAAGTCGCTCATCAGCCATTCTGAGTATGTTCGTTCGATCGGGAATGTGTCGTAGACGCTGTTGGTTTCGTGAGGCTCACCAAGCGTATTGAGTGTGTAGGTGCCGTCGGGTTGTGCATCGAAGATTGGGTTTGAAACATCGTGGCATGATTTACACAGGTTTGATGTTTGGTGGTATGGCGATTCTTCCCACTCGTGGAAGAAAAAGTTCGGGCCTTCGTCGTATGGTCCGCGTCTGCGGTCTTGTGTGTCGACAACGAATGCTCCTGAGTGGACCTGGAGCGGCGATGGTGCGTCGGTGCCGAGTGTTGCGAGGATACCAAGATCGACATCTGGCGAGATACCTTTTTCAAATGTCGGATTCACAAGGCGATGGCAGATGCTGCAACTGACGCCTTGGAGGTCGACATCGTTGAGTGCTGAGCCGTCGGTTGGTGTTGATCGCCCTTCGAGCCAGCCGCCGGGGGAATGGCAGCGCAGGCACAGATCACCAGCGAAAGCGGCGTCTTGATTGGCGATGGTCATCGCTGCGAGGAACAACGGATCGCGCATGGATTGTCCCATCATCGAGGCAGACCATGTTGCGTACGGGTCGTGTTCTTCGTCGAAGAAGCCGTGACAGCTTGCGCAGGTATCGGCTCCGACGATTCCATGTCCTTTTTCGAGCATGTTGGGCTGGGTGCCTGGCATGCGGAAATCGTTGAGGGTCGTGGGGACCTGTGTCTGCGGACCACCCGCGGAGGCGATTGATGCCGAGGCAAAGAGTGCGAAGCCAGCTACAGCGAGCCGAGCACAAAGACTGCCTGAGCGAGATTTGGCCGAGCGAGATTGGGTACCAATACAAAAACCACGATGCATAGCTGTCTCTCCGTCGTTATTTCGAGTCTATCAGTGGTCGATCCTGATCAACGATCGACCTCAACATATGAGCAGGTGTGGAATCACACCTTTTCTCTCTATAGATTCTTGCCGATTGGGTTCTGAGTTGCAAGAACTTTGTGAATTGCCCCGATAAATAGGAGTATTTGATGGTTTTATTGTCCGAACCATGTTATCAGCCCTCGCTGATCGTGATGGATCAACGAGGGCTGTTGATTGGCGCGTTTGATAGACCGAGTATTTATATTCTCAGCCGAGAGTCCGAGATTGATTATGGACAGCCAGCAGCGAACAAACTCAGGAAGCTCGATACATCGAAGAAGTTGAACATCCCATCGCCGGTGAAGTCGGCAGCCGGTTCCATCGCAACGAATGCACCTAGGAATGCGCTGACATCAAAGAAGTTGAGTTGCCCATCGTCGGTGATATCTGCTGTACAGCTATGCACCAGAGCGTAGTCAGACGGGCTGTGCATCTGGCTCGGTCCGATGATTACGAGTTCGATGAGTAGTGTGTCGTTGCGGACAGAAATCCACTCGGACTGATCTGCCCATACCCCGCCTTCTTGGGCTTCGTCGGATCGTTCGTCGGCGGTGGTGTTGTCAACTCCGCCAAGGCTCCATTGGAGATGGTCAGCGATGAAGTTGCCATCACTAAACGGCGTCACGCCTTGATCGTTCGGGAAGTACAAACTCAATCCATAGGCTTCGAGCTCAAAGTCTGCAAAGTTTCCCAAATCCGATGCATTGAACTGAGTTGGATCATCTGGATCGGCGTCATTGTTGAGATGAACTCGAATCCCTTCCCAAGGCTCAATCGTCACGCCGTTGAATGCTGAAGGGTTGGTATACTGGCGCACTTGAGTGGAGTTATGCGAACAGAATCTCCAGCCAGCCAGATCAATCGGTTCGGTGCCCGTGTTGAAGATGATCAATCTCTGGGATGGGGGAAACACGAAACGAAACTGGACATCGCGCTCGCCAGCGGCTGCCTGGATTCCGGTCAATGCGATCAGTGCAGTGCAAGTGATGTGTTGAATGCTCATTGTACAATCTTTCATTTCGGAGTGATTGAATTTGATAACGCTTTCCAATGCTCAAGGGAGTACCGCATTGGTTTTAGAATTTTTACTTTTTACTCAAACAGCGCACTCAAACAGGCTTTTACGGGCATCCGGCAGTGAAGAGCTGGAGGAACAGTGCAACATCGAAGAAGTTGTAGAGTTCGTTGTTGTTGAAGTCGGCTGCAGGATCCATCGCCGCAAACGCGGTGAGGAACGCGGAGATATCAAAGAAGTTGAGGAGGCCGTCGTCGGTCAAGTCTGCTCGGCAGTTGCTGATGGTGTTGTAATCAGCGGGGCTGTGAAGGATCGCGTTTTTTGGATCGGTAAGTTCGATGAGCAGGGTGTCGTTGCGGACTGATATCCACTCGGATTGATCGACCCATACACCGCCGGCTTGGGCCTCGTCTGATCGTTCGTCAGCGCTGGTGTTATCGACTCCGCCGAGGCTCCATTGGATATGGTCAGCGATGAAGTTGCCGTCACTGAATGGTGTCTGGCCGTTGCTGTTTGGGAAGTAGAAGCTGAGCCCGAACGCTTCGAGTTCAAAGTTTGCAAAGTTGCCCAGATCGGATGCGTTAAAAGCAAGAGGGTTTTTGTTCGGTGCATCGTTGTTGAGATGAATCCTCATTGAACTGCCAGCCGGGAGCGTGATGCCGTTGAAAGCCGATGGGCTTGTGTATCGGCGGACCTG
>JAESSR010000121.1 GCA_016764015.1 Phycisphaerales bacterium | reverse complement strand
CTTTAGTCCTGATCGAATATGATTGAGTGTACCATTTATGCGTTTTCAGACCTCACAACAGATGAAGCTTGGGCAGTCAATGAAGCTGGCCCCGCGGATGATCCAGTCGATGGAGATTCTGCAGATGCCTTTGGCTGAGCTGTGTGAGCGGATCGAGCAGGAGCTTGAATCGAACCCGACGATTGAGTTGACAGAGATTGATCCGTCGTTGCGGGATCAATCTGATGAGGAAGGATCTGCACGGGATCGGGAGTTGACGATTGATCCTGAGAGCGCCTCGGACTTTGCTCGGCTCGATGAATACACCAAGGCGAATCCCGACGCGGCGGAGAATACTTATTCCGATTCAAAGATGACACGCGACTTTGATGATCTGCCCAGATCGCGGGTGCAGGCGGGCGAGCGCGATGGAAAGATGGACGCGATGGCGTCGGCCCCGGCGCGCAGCGCGTCGCTCACAGATCAGCTTTTGGATCAGTGGTCGTTGACGGATGTCGATGAGCGGATCAAGGTGCTCGGCGAGGTGTTGATCAACAGCCTTGATGAGGACGGGTATCTGCGGGCGTCGTTTGAGGAGGTTGCGGATCGATCGCCTGGGATTGTTGAAGAGCTGAGCCCGAGCGAAGCGGATTGGGAGTTGTCGCTCCAGGCGGTGCAGTTGCTCTTGGAGCCTGCGGGTGTCGGGGCGCGTGATGCCAAGGAATGCTTGTTGATTCAAATTGATGTGCTGGCGGATCGATTAGGTGAAGAACGCGATGATGAGATCACGGTGACCCGTGAAGCGATCGAGATCGCGACAAGGCTAGTGGCTGAGTTCTTCGAAGAGTTGATGAAGAACAAGCTGCCCAAGGTGGCGGCCAAGTCTGGGTTTGATCTCGATGAAATTAATATCGGGATTGATCTGCTGCGTCGGCTGAGTTTATCGCCCGCGCGTCGGCTGGTGAGTGAGGCGCCGTCGGTGGTGATCCCGGACGGGATCGTCGAGTACGATGAGGAGAATGATCGGTACTTTGCGTATCTGAGTGATGGGCGGATCCCGGATGTGCAGATCAACAAGGAATACGCGCGGATGTCGGCGGATAAAGAGGTGCCCGATGCGGATCGGACATTCCTCAAGAAGAACCTATCGAACGCACAGTGGCTGATCGACGCGGTTGGGCAACGCAGGCATACTTTGTTGCGGGTGATGAATGCGGTGGTTGATGAGCAGCGGGATTACTTTGATTATGGTCCTGAATCGCTCAAGCCGTTGCCGATGAAAACGATTGCGGATCGGCTCGGGATACATGTCGCGACGGTGTCACGGGCAGTGAGCGAAAAATACATCATGACGCCGAGGGGCGTGGTGGCGCTCCGTGGTTTTTTCTCGGGCGGTTTGGCGACGGAATCGGGCGAGGAGGTTTCATCGAACTCGGTCAAGGCAACGATTCAGGATCTGATTGAGGGCGAGGACAAAGCGAAGCCGTACTCTGATGAGGCGGTTGTGAAGCTGCTCAAGGAGCGTGGGATTGAGATTGCGAGAAGAACAGTGGCGAAGTATCGGGATCAGTTGGGCTTGCCGACGGCGCGGATGCGGAAGCAGTTTTAACAAAAACTCATTTTTGTGGAATTAGACACAAAATTGTGTGTCCAATATTAATTGCATTTCTGTTCTTGACAAGATAACATGGTTGTGGTAATCTATGTGTATGGTCTCACATACAAACCTGCTTGATGCAGCCAACCCAGCTCCCAGCTCCCGCGCAGAGCAGTTGCAGCCGGCGTGAGACTCGCAACCTTGGTATTGGGTGTTATTTATTTCGTCACCGCGATTGGTAAAGGTACAGAGGTGCCACGGACGGCTGGGGTTGTGGAATCGGTCTTGCTTGTCGGGAACCGGGTTTCATATCCCATCGTACTGATCCTTGTTGCAGTTGAACTTGTGCTCGCGGGGATGCTTATTGGCGGGTATCGGCTGAAAATAGCGAGTCTGTCGAGTTTGGCGCTCGGTGTGATCTTCCTCTTGTGGCATCTGCTGGTGTGGATCGAGCCATGGGCTGTGGATTGTGGGTGCGGGGCACCGCCGATGATGAAGAAGTTGATGAGCGATTCGAGTGCGGGGCTTGTGCTTGCGGGCATGGTCTTTGTGCTCTCTGGGGTTGCGTTGTTTGGATATTTTAGAAGAGGTTCGTATGAAAGCTGTTCAGTGTGAGCGGCTTGTTTTTGGTTTTTGAAAAGGAGTATGTGATGGCGTCTAAAAAGAAAATGATTCAAGTGGTGTTTTATAGTTTGTTTGCAATTGGAACAGTGGGGGTCGCGCAGGCAATCGCTGGTGAGGTTGGTGGGGGGCAACAGAACTGTTGTCATAGTTTTCCGCCACCAAATCAACCGAATCCAAACGGAACGGCTACGGCCTGCTTGGATGCTCCTTGTAATGTAGGCCAAGTGTGCTCTGGGACAGGGGGGACTTTGCCTGATGGACGCCCTTGGGCAGAAGCGGAATGTGTCACCAAACCAATCGATGCAGGTCCGCCTACTGGCATTGAATAAATAAAATATGGCAAACTGACAAGAGGAATCTTGCAGTTTGTTTTAAATGAAGGGATATGTTCATGTCAAACGAGCGAGTGCGGTTTAGTGTGGCGGCGATTATTTGTCTTTCTGGTGGATGGGTGCTTGTGAGTGGGTACATCAAGTCTCGCCCACCGAAAACGCACATAGCTGCCGTCGAGGTTGAAGTGACGCAGGAGGTACTTGATACCTTAGAGGAGTCACGGTTTGTTGAACTCAAGAGAGATTCACGAGCAGATACGATCGGGGAAGTTGAATCGGCGATCATCAAACAAGCACGAAATATTCAGCGTGTGCGTGATCTTGGCGATCAGAGTGTGCTGGATCTTGCGGCCGCGTTTACCGAGCGAGTGTCGAGTATGTATTGGCCTGATTTTGAGCGAGATTTTTCAGCATCACAAAGGAGGGGCGACCCGACGCCGAGAGAAGATGCGAAAGGGATGTATGATCAACGGGCAGTGTATCTTGAAACTCAAGATTGGGGGCCAAGGGTGGTGATGGAGGGCGTTGGTGTATCAGTTATACAGATTAGTGTGGATGGGGAGTTGAATATTCGTCGTGCTCGCTTTGATGCCGGGTTTGGTGTGCTGGTCGGGAAACGGAATATGAATCAATATCCAGTACCCAATGATCCTGTGGAAAGTGGGTATGTGTCCGTCGAGATCGTGATGCCGATGTATCAATACGAGGTGAAGTCGGAGTCGATGAAACCCGCAGTGGTTGGGTATCACTTTGCTTGGGATACGAAAATGAGAAAATGGGTGCCTTATGAGTCGGTGTTGTTCAAGGCACCAGGGCTCATATTCGGGGCTCCGGCTCTATGAAATTCGAGCGGGATCATTCTGGTTTTACATTGATCGAACTTCTGGTTACGATCGGGATTATTGCATTGCTCATTGGGATTGCGTTGCCAGCATTGAGTGGGGCACGCCAACGGGCACGCGATGCGGTCGGTTTATCAAATCTCCGCCAGACCGGCGTGGCGATGGAGAACTATGTTACTCGGTATAATGGGTGGATGCCCTTTGCTTCTGAAGGCACCGCGTTTCTGACTGCCCCGCCATTTTCTGAAGGAGCGGGTGCGATTTCAGGCGATCATTGGCAGTTGACTTCCTATTGGTCTTCTCTGTTCTTTGAGGTCGCGCCTTGGGAGGAGTGGTTTGGGATGTGGGCCTTTCCTGATCCGCGCCGACCAGACGATAAGCCATGGGAGGGCACCCCGGGCTTTGATGGGCCGTTTTATCCAGGGAGAAGCTCATTGGAATATGCTCGATCACTCTTCGCACGCCCTGAGATTTGGGAATCGGGCGGAGTTATTGAAGATCGAGACTCGGTGCTCCGCGGGGTTCGCCATTCTGAGGTGCGGTATCCATCGGCCAAGGTCAGCTTGTTTGATCGTGAGTTGTGTGTGCGTGTGCGATGCGATGATCCCATGGCGGTCAAGCGAACGATGCTCTTTGTTGATGGGCACGCCGCGATGAAGGCGCTGAGCGATGCCCATCCACCGGTGAAGGGGCGATTGCCCGAGTTGGCGGCCTACGGCGCGTTGGCGGTGCATGACACAGCCGGCGGGGCACATGGGCGAGATTATTGATCAAGTTCTTTATGATCCCGCCAGTTTGCGGATGATCAAGTCGAAGTTGCGGACTATAGCAAATAACTCGGGCTGCCGACGGCGAGGATGCGGAAGCAGTTTTAACTATATCGTGATCGGTAATTTTGCAGAATCAATCAACGCCTTCTGCGTGTGCCTGTGATGAGGGCTCCAAAGAGCAAGAGGTTTGCGGTGCCCGGTGTTGGGATGAACCGAATG
>JAESSR010000120.1 GCA_016764015.1 Phycisphaerales bacterium | reverse complement strand
CGCTCAGCGGATTGACAGGAATCTCCTTGACCTCCCTCTCGTCTCAGGAACGATTGCAAACCATCATCTTTCTAATGCCAAAGCATGTGCGAGGCGATTTGGGCTTACAGACTTTGAGATGCGGGTACTCACTGATACCGAGAGCTATTCGATGGAGCAATGGGCGGATAATGATCCGTCACAATCTACACGGGAAAGTGTTCGCTGTGTAATTCAGCAGGATGCATCTCCAATTCGGGGTGTTGCTGGTGTCTTAGCTGATGCAACGACTGAGATGGCAGATGATGATTATATTATTGTCACATCTGGGGCGCAGGTATTTCTTGAGCCGCTTGATGATCTTGTGTATGCGATGGCCAAGAAAAATGCGGATGTGGCATTCGTGTCATCAAAGGATGGTGCTCCAGTCGGGCTTTGGCTGATCCGGTGTGGGGTGCTTCGGTCGGTGAACTCTATCGGATATGTTGATCTTAAAGAACAAGCGCTCGACGAATGGAAACAGAATCATAAGGTGTGTGTTGTCGAACGACCGCGTGCTTACGCCCATCCAACTCGATCGCTTGTGGAATATCTTGGTGCCATTCGGGCTGATGTAGTTGGGGTAAGATCGGGATCAACAATTGATCAAGACCCATATCGCGAAGATTGGGAAAGCACATTTTCAATAATCGAACCACGCGCACAAGTCAATGAGGCTGCGTTGTTGCACGATTCGATTGCATTGCAGAACTCTTCTGTTGGCAAAGGGGCTGTTGTTGTTCGCTCTGTCATCTGCCCAGGCGCGACTGTATCACCGGGAGCCCGCGTGCACGACATGGTTGTCACAGGGGTTATCAAGAAGGAGCGAGGTCGATGAATATCATCGCAAAGCGATATGGATGGAGTATGAAGCATGTGGTTTTGATCGCATTGCTTGTGACTGTTTCTGTATTTGCAACACTCACTCAATGGCTTGATATTGCGATGATCGCGGTGAAGGATGAAGAGTCCTCGCATATTGTTCTGGTCATACCGATCGCAGTTTGGCTAGTCTGGATTCGACGCATCCGATTTCGGCGGTGTCCGCCGCGGGCGAGTTGGATTGGTTTTATTTTGATTATTGCTGGATACATGGTCTCACGCATCAGCATGGGATTCCATGGGAACACATTCGAAGCAGGCTGGCATGGCGGCGCTGTGCTGATGCTTATCGGTGCAATTACCGCTGTCGTTGGCGTGCAGGTGATTATCAACTTCCTTCCTGGTGTCATGATTTTGGCGCTGCTTATTCCGATCCCTGGAAATATTCGATTGGCAGTTGCAGGCCCGCTCCAGAACGCTACTGCTCGTGTGACGACCACGCTTCTTGAGACGCTCGGGTTTTATGTAGAACGGTCTGGGAACCTTGTCAACATTAATGATATGCCGGTGGCTGTTGCCGAAGCATGCAACGGGATGCGCATGGTATTTGCGTTGGTGCTTGTTTCGTATGCTTTTGCATTCTCGGTGCCATTGCGGAACTCTGTTCGGCTCATGGTGCTTGTGCTGAGCCCTGTAGCCGCGATCATATGTAATGTGATTCGGCTCGCTCCAACTGTCCTGCTCTATGGCTATGCCCCGCCACAATATGCGGACAACTTTCATGATATCGGCGGGTGGCTTATGCTCCCAGTTGCGTTTTTGATGCTCATGGGTGTCACGCGGGCGTTTCGCTGGGCTTTGGTTCCAACATATCGTTTTACTCTGGCTACACAATCTTCGTAAGGGATATTGAACTTGATTTCTCGACTCGCCATACCGTTCTCAATGATTGCCCTGATAGTGATTGGTGCGATGCGCGTGAACCCTGGGGATGCCCTTGAGATTGAGGCGTATCACGAGCGTATCGCTCGGGTTGTTGATGAGATCCCGATCGATATCAATGGGTGGGTTGGGCGTCAGGTTGAGCTTCCTCAATCCGCGATAAATCTGCTTCGTCCCAATGCGATTCTTGCCCGCCAGTACCTCAACAAAGAAAAACGCGCATTGGCAACACTGATGATTGTTCAATGCAAAGACACCCGTGATATGGCCGGTCATTATCCGCCGGTGTGTTATCCATCCAATGGATGGTTAAAGAAGAATGATGATCTGGATCAGCGGGTTATAATCGATGATCAAACCATCAAGGTGTACGAGTTTCATCGTGTTGCAGGGCGTGTCGAGAGAGACATCACTATTTATAGCCTATTCGCACTTCCGACAGGAGAGCTTACAACTTCGATGACCGAAGTACGCCAGCTGAGTGCGAATCATGAGTTGAGGAAGTATGGAGCTGCACAGATTCAAGTGCTCATTGATGGGGATACTGATCCGAAAGATCATCTGTGGATTTTAGAAGATATGTTCGAGATCGCCCGCCCGGTGATCGAGGCGGTGCTCGATGCTTCGCCGCAACAAGCCCAGAACAGAGGGGGCGAGTCATGAATGCAGTTCAGACAGATTGGGACAACGGAGCAGCGCACGAGCACCAGAGTGCGGTGGTGATTCTTCACCGTTTGCTCCGCGGGAAATACATTCTGACGATATCGCTTGCATTGATTCTGGGGCTATTTGGTGCAGGGGTTGGGTATAAGTCAAAGCAGCCTCAGTATGAGAGCTTTGGGCAGATTCGTATTCAGCCTTCGCTTCCAAAGGTTCTCTTTTCGAGCGAACAGAACTCTGCTACCCAGATGTTCTCAAGCTTTGTGAACACACAAGCCTTGCTGATCAAGAATCCGGGTGTGATACAAAGAGCACTCGAAAGCGATGAGTGGAAAAGCGTGAGCCATCTCACCGATGTGAAGGCGCCATTTGATGTCCGCAAGTTGCTCAAGGTCAATACCAGCCGGACTGCACAGCAGATTATTGTTGTCTCATATAGTGATGAGAATGCAAGGGTATCTGCAATGCTTGTCAATGCGGTGATGGTTTCGTACATGGCTCAGTTCGAGAACGAGGGAAGTATTGACAATCCGCAGATCCGGAATATTCTCAATCAGCGAGAGGATGAACTGATTGCCCTGCGCGATACATATAATACTGAGATATTAACGATTGCGGGGCGGTACAACACGGAGAATCTTCAGCCTTTGGTCGAAGCCGCACTGGAGAAGATCAATCAACTCGAATCGCAACGAGATTTATATGTCGAACAACGGAATCGGTATGAGCAAAATATTGCAAGAGGATCAGAGGGTAGCTCAGAATCGATGACCGCTGAACAGGCTGCGTTTGATGATCCGATGATTGCCGGTCTGGTATTAAGAGGCAGAGAACTCACTGAGGCGCGTGATGAGATGATGATTGCTGAGGGGCTCCGTGAAGGGCACCGTGATGTTCAACGGCTGACATCGATGATCGATAATAATCAAAGAAAAATCGATGAACGGCTCGAAGAGTTGCAATCTGGTGATGAAACACTTATTTTAGTTGATACAGAGGGCAATGCAGTACCGACAGGGGCAGAGCTTGAGAGCAGAATATCGAAGCTCGATTCAGATATATCGCTAGCAAGAGCAACTTCAAAGAAACTCTTTGAGGATACCATCGAACTCAAGGATGTATGGAATAAACGCGTTCAGGTATTGACTTCCATCGCCCAAGTTGCCCAGCGGCTCGACCAAATCGAGACCGAATCAAAGGTAAAAGATACGGGACAGATTACAGGGAAAATTAGTATCGTTGGGCTTGCGATTCCACCAGTTGAGCCAACATCAGATTCTCGGATCAAAATGGCGGCTGCCGGCTTTGTCGGCCTGGGCTCGCTTCCGGTCATGGTGATCTTGGCGCTTGGGTTTTTCAGTCACCGTGTGCAATATTCTGATGATGACATATTGATGGGGTCAGGCGCAGGTATCGTGGGGATGCTGCCAGATTTAGGGGATTCGTTGTCGGATAGAGAACTCGCGGCTGCTTCAGCATTTGCGGTTCATCAGATCCGGTCTCAGCTTCAGATTAAGAACAGCCAAAGAGAGAATCGAGTGTATGGGGTCACGAGCCCGGCTCCACAGGATGGCAAAACCAGCCTGATTATTGCGCTTGGGCTTTCCTTTGCTGAGAGTGGGAGTCGTACCTTGCTTGTCGATATGGATTTCATTGGACGAGGATTGAGTGTGCACTTTGGGCATCCGAACGCACCGAGTTTAGCCGATTCTCTCCTCTCTTCTGAGGAGATAGATTCGCTCATTCATGAGACCGAGTTCGATGGACTCAGTGTTCTTCCTGCGGGCTTCGGT
>JAESSR010000119.1 GCA_016764015.1 Phycisphaerales bacterium | reverse complement strand
CGAAGTGCAAATTGGTGTTCTTGATGTGCTCGACCAGACTGATCTCCAGATTTTCGATCAAACGGCCACGAGCATTACCCAAAAAACACCTGGGCGAAGCCTTTTCGTACAAATACATTATTCGTTCTAACCAACACATGCCATACTTCACCCTCATCACATCTCGAAAAACACGCCATGAGCGATCACTCCTGAGTGTGTTGTGTGTTCTTGTGTTTGCGATGGCTTCATCTGTTGCGATGGCTGGTAAGACACTCATTGTTCTCTCGTCGGATTCTGCTCCTTATGTATCAGCAGCAACCGCATGCGAGAAACAACTCAACTCAAGCGGCATTCTCACCGAACAAGTTTTACTCTCACAACTCGACAGCCAAGAGATACAACAAATCAAAGACTCTGTTATCAGTATTGGCGCAAGAGCATCGGCCAAGCTGGCACGCGAGCTCCCATCTACTGTATATCTATACTATTGCATGACACCGAGCCCTGCAAGGATTGGGCTCACAGCACGCCAAAACACAAGCGGGATTCGCACAGCAATCGATATCCAAGCACAGATTCAACTTATTCAAACCGGTATGCCAAAGGCGAAACGGATCGGTGTTCTGTATCGATCGAGTTCAATAACCTCAACAGAGAGAGTTGAAGCGCTGCGTTCAGCCGTGCCATTGAACTGGGAAATCATTCGCATCGATCTTGATCAAGAAAAATCAGCATCAAAGGGAATTAAGAAACTCCTCAGCATGGATATTGATTTGGTATGGACTGACCCAGACACTTCTGTTTACAACTCGGCAACCATTAAATCACTCCTGCTTGAATCTCTGCGACAAGAGACTCCCGTCTTCGGATTCTCATACGCTCTTGTTCGAGCGGGGGCAACCTTCGGCACCAGAATCAATCCTGTACACCAAGGCAAGCGGGTTGCGTTGCTCTTAACCACACCATCAACGATGCAGAACCACAACTCGGCCAAACCTGAGCTTGTGATTAACCTGATTGCCGCCAAACGAATCAAACTCAAGCTCACCGATTCATTCATCAGAATGGCGGACAGTGTGTTTAAATAGTAACGCTTGATTCTGAGCTACCGTTCAACAAATCAAACTAAAAAACAGCCGCTCTTCTCATCCATAAAAAAACACCTTTGAAAAACCAAAGGTGTTTCAGTTTTCTCATCAGTATACTGATTTATGGACAACTTGCAGCATACGCTGTGAGGAACGCTGCGACATCGAAGAAGTTGAACATGCCATCGTTTGTCATATCAGCCGCTGGATCTTCTGCTGCAAAGAGTTGCAAGAACTCGGCGACATCAAAGAAGTTGACAACACGATCCCCAGTCAAGTCCGCAGGGCAAATGTCTGCTGGAACTGAGAATGAATAGGCTATACCAGCATTGAAACCGAGATCATCGTTCCCAATCGCTCCGATCCCAATCGTGTTATTATGGATCGAGACCGATCGCCCAAAGTTATCTTGTGCATTGCCTTCGAATGGAGCGAGTTTGTACAACTGATTTCCAGATGTCGCCCCAAAGATGTACGCTGAGCCAGACGAAGTCCCGTTGATATCATCGCGGTTTGCTCCGATGAGAACAACTCCTTTTGATATCGAAACTGAGAAACCGAATCGATCGTCTGCTGCTCCATCATCTGGAAGGAACTTATGCAACTGATTTCCAGTGGCTGCATCAAAGATATACACGGCACCAGAGCTACCACCAAGGTCATCACGCTGCCATGCACCAACAGCAACAATGCCATCATGAATAGCGATAGAACTCCCGAATGAATCGCCTGCGAGACCATCGTTTGGAAGGAGTTTGAACAATTGATTTCCCGTCGCCATATCAAAGATATACGCTGATCCAGAGCTTGATCCCAAATCATCGTTCAAGGGTGACCCAACGGCGAGCAATCCGTTATCGACTGCAAGCACATTGCCGAATGCATCTCCATTCAAGGCATCGTCGGCGTACAACTTATTGAGTTGTATTCCGTTGAATGGGTTGAACAAATACACGGCCCCGGCGCCATCGCCTTGGTCATCATCCTGGCTTGCTCCAATCGCAACGACCCCGCCGTTGAACTGGGTGTCAAGCCCGATCGATGACCCAAAGAAATCACCAGCTTGAGCATCGGCTGGTGTGATTTTCCGAAGCCTATCGCCTGTGAATGCCCCAAAGATATAGGCGGCTCCACGCCCTGATTCATCTCTGGCGCCCACCGCGACAATTGCATTGTCGTAATCGAGTGAGTATCCAAAGTTGCCATTGTCCGTACCCGCATCCGGGAGATAGGTCGCAAGCCGCGAACCATTTGATGCATCGAAGAGGTACGCCGATCCAGCGTTCTCCCCACGATCATCGTTCTTATTGGCACTGATCACAACGACGCCTTCGCCGGCAGCGGTCGCGTAGCCAAAGTTCTCCAATACCAGGTTCTCTTCGTCTGGAACAATCTTCGCGATCTCTGTTCCTGCAAAGGTAAAAAAGAGATAAGCAGCTGCATTATTCGGTGGCTTGTTTGGTGCAGAAGTCCTGTAATCTTCCGCACCCACTGCTGTGTACAACCCTTCTATCGCAACCGATGATCCATAGTCATCCCCATCACCTACACCAGCAGCACTGAGTTCCGTTACGAAAAGCCCGGTTGTCGCATTATACATGTAGGCTCTGCCCGGTGATGTCTCCCCAGAGTCATCATCGGCCTTTTCAGCACCGATGACAACGATGTCATTGTCAAAAGCAACCGATACTCCAAAAAATGTACCGAACGTTCCTGGAGGACTCGTGATTACGATCTCACCCTCCGTCACCGTATTGTAAATATATACACGATCTTGAGTGATGGTTCCCTTGACTGCTCCAACCGCTACCCGATCTCCACTTGAAGAAACGGAAATACCAAATGCGTAATCAGAACTAATCCCTTCGGGTTGATATCTCCTTAATTGAACGCCATTCGCCAAGCTAAACACATAGAGCGCCCCGCCACCGTCTTGAAATGGTGCCCCAACAGCAAGACGCCCGTTGTCCATGCTAACACTGACCCCGAACGAATCCTCTGACATCCCATCATTGGTGCTCACCCGCATGAGTTGAGCCCCTGTATTCACATCATACAAATACACATATCCGCCAAAAACTTGCGGCGGGCTATGCGAATTACAAATGGCATGCGAGTCATCGCAAAAAGGTGCCCCAACTGCAAGAATCCCATCTTTGACTGCAACACTATAACCAAATATCCCACGAAAATCATTGGTAGGCTGAGTAAACTTCCTGATCTGCTCACCAGTGATTGCGTCAAACAAATAGACTGCCCCATCACTAACCTGTAGATCCATTCCATCTGAGTTGACTGAATAAACCACTGCACCCACTGCAACAACTCCGTCATCGATGTCAATGCATGCACCAAATCCATTACCAAAATAATCGTCATCAGGAATCAGCCGAAGCGTTTCTGTTTGTGTTGCGATATCAAATAGATGTACTGAACCATAGGCAAACTCGGTAAGTTCCGCGTTTGCAGCTACGGCGAGTACACCATTATTGATTGCCACTGAATGCCCAAAATTCTG
>JAESSR010000118.1 GCA_016764015.1 Phycisphaerales bacterium | reverse complement strand
CCCTCGATGATGTCCAGGCGGATTTCGATGCCATCACGAGAAAGTAAGTCCTTGCGGACACCCATCTCAGGCTCGTTGAAATCATTGGTGCCTGTGATTGCAGCGATGCGTCGCTCTTTGAGCAGCTTCATCCATCGACCCGCAGGCTTGCCCAAGCGAGCCGGCCAGAACCTGCCCGGGTCGCCGGTGGGTGCTTGGTGGTAGGTATCAAACCCAACGATCGGCACCGCTCCAGCGAAGAGCTCGGGGAAAACGATCTGCAATATCCCGCTGCACCGTCCGCCCCCGGACATCCCGGTAAGATAAATCCGTTTGCGATCAATCCGATAGTGCTGGGCGAGGGTTTCGATCGAGTCGAGATGGTTCTGTAATCGATCGGTGATGGCGCGTTTGTTGCCGTTGTTGTCGACGCCGATCGCGATCATGCCCAGCTCATCAAGGATGGGCTCGAATATCTTGGGTATCCGCCCGTCGGGCATCGGGCTGATCCATACCAAGACCCCAGCGGGGAAGTCAGCGTTGTATTTCTTTGGCAGGCGCACCCGGAAGGTCTCCTGATCGAGCGAACGAGTGAGCGCCGGGTATCGGTTCTTGATCCGTGCGCGGATGGTCCGCAGGTCAAGCACGGTCTGCGATTCAACATAAGGCTGGGCGAGCACAAAGTTGTTGCTCCCGCTGCCAGACCATGCACTCGCCCGGGCTTCCTCTCGTTGATTGCCGGTAGCCGAATCATTATTGGATTCACTGGGCCAGTCGACACCTACACGATCAAAGACATCGCTGGCGATCCCCCAGACCTGCGTTGGATCATCGACCGATCGCATGGCGAGAAGCTCGTCGGATATCCAATGAATCTCCATCGCCTTGTGCACCTTTCGACGGTGCATATGCAATACCGCGATTTGGTTCTCGTCGGTGAGAGCATCGGGATCAATCGGATCACGCGAGAGCTTGCGCCGAAGCGTCGAGAACGAGCGAGGCTCAAGGATCGAGAACACCGATGTAATCTGGGCGATCATCTCGATCTCGATCAGATCAGGATCAACAGGCTGGTCTGATTGAGTGAAATACCCAATCGACGGCGGCTTGCCCTCGATCTTGAATGGGCCGCCCTGCCCATTGGCCAGCGTCCCAAATCCTGTGAGGATCAGGAGCATCCAGAGGATCGGATGAGTCAATGAGTACGCGTGAGCCTGTGCACAGTGGGTGGAGGACGGTGCCAAGCGATGGTGGGTGTGGGTGTCTGCCATATCAAGGTTATACGGGCGTGGGGGGGATCGGTTGAGCAGTTCGAGAAGGTTTATGAAACTGGCGTCGAAGCGGGCGATCGACTTGACCGAACAAAGAAAGAGGCTAATCTTAGTCTCGCAACTTATTCCTCCGTAGCTCAGTTGGTAGAGCGAGCGGCTGTTAACCGCTAGGTCGCTGGTTCGAGCCCAGCCGGGGGAGTTCAAAACCGCCACACGAAAGTGCGGCGGTTTTTGTTTAGGGATTGGGCGGATTTCGACGCTCGATTCTGTTCCTGTAAACCCCGCTCTATCCAAGACCTAAAGCGATCGCCGGTGGTGGCGAGACTCTCGGTTTGGATGCACCCATCGGGTGTTCGATAAGAACCACGCTGCTGGACGGAGTCGTGTGAGTTGAGCGTTGTGGGGTTGGCTTTGGTGAGATAGGGGCGGGGCAGGCCCTGAGTCAGAAGGCCAGGCGGATGCCGAAGACGAGTTGGAGGTCGTCGGTGTTTGAGCCGCCCGATTCGGCGATGTTGGCGGTTTCGCCCAGGAGGGTGAGGTAGCTGAGCCCGATGTAGGGGGCGAACTCTCGGCGGATTTCGTAGCGGAGGCGAAGTTCGAGGCTCAGGTCATTGAATCCTTCGGCAGTCCCCCACTCGGAGACATTACTCGCAGCGAGATTGATCTCGGATCGAGGCTGGAGCACGATTCTTTGGGTGATGTAGAGGTCATAGGAGGCGGTGAGTCGTCCGAGCAGGTCGCCGTCCTCGGTGAGGAAGAGGACGGGCTCGAGCTCGAACTTGTAGGGCGAGAGCCCTTGAAGCCCGAGGACGAGCGATGTTCGGTCCTTTGAATCGCCCGGGCCCCAGGTGTTTTCGTAGCGGAGCCCGGCTTGGAGGAACCAGAAGGGGGAGATCGGTTTGGCGTAGAGGGCTTGGAACTCCATATCGCCGTCGTTTGGGCCATCGGGTGCGGCGGCCCCTTCGGATTTCCACCAGAACTTGTGATCGTCGTTTCCGATCCACCCTTGGGCATCCCAGGCGAACTGGTCGGGTTGATCATCGGAGGAACGGAACTCGAGTTGCTCGAAGAATGTGAAGATAAGGGTTGGGTTATCGCCGATGGGTTCTGGCCAAGAATCTGGGGGGGCGGCCGCGGCGGCTCGGAGGGCGTCGCTGATGGATGTACCCTCGATCAGTGGCGGGTCTTCGTATGGAGACGCTCTGTTTTCTGTAGCTTGCTCGGCGTGCTGGTCGCTCTGGTGTTGGGCGTTGGCGATTGGGGAGATGAAGAGGAGTGCGGCAATGAATGGATGGTTGTTCATGAGAAGATATCCTCATCGAGCGATTTGACGACAGCGACGGTGCGGAACATGCCCATGTCCATGTGGTAGAGCAGGTGGCAATGGAAGGCCCATCGCCCGGGGGCGTCGACGGAGATGTCGACGGTGAGGAGTTCGCCGGGCTTGATGCTTACGGTGTGCTTGCGTGGGTTGTCAGTGTTGTTGCCCCCGGCGTAGAGGTCCATCCACATGCCGTGGAGGTGGATGGGGTGTTCCATCATGGTGTCGTTGATCATGTTCATGCGGAGGCGTTCGCCATAGACGAACCGGATGGGCTCTGCTTGTGAGTATTTGAGCCCGTCGAATCCCCAGATGTATCGTTCCATGTTGCCTGTGAGGTGGAGGTCGATCTCGCGGGTCGGCGGGAGTCGATCGGGCGGTGTTTCGAGGCACCGCAGATCGCCATAGGTCAGGACGCGGTGCCCGTCATTGCCGAGCCCGAGCCCGGGTTCGTTGTAGCGTCTTCGTGGCATCATGGCGATCATGGAGGTGCCCACGCCGTGCTTGTCTTTGGAGTGCATGATGGATTCGGGGAGGTTCTCGGTGGGCAGAGGCATGTTTTTCATGGGCTTCATGGATTTGGATTGTGTATCCGATTTCATGTTCATGCCCGGCATTGATTGGTCTTGGGAATCGGGTTTGTCTGTTTTTTTGCCCATGCTGCCCATGCTGCCCATATTGGCCATGCCGACATCGGCCATGGTGCGCATGGCGCGGGGGCGTCGCTCGGGGAGTTGGGCTTGCATGCCCTCGCGGGGTGCGATCGTTGCGCTGGTGAACCCGCTGCGGTCCATGGTCTCGGCGAACATGGTGTAGGCGCGGTCGTCGGGGAGGGTGACGATGACATCGTAAGTCTCAGCGACGGCGACGCGGATTTCGTCGGTTTCGACGGGCTTGATGTTCTGGCCGTCGACTGCGACGACGGTCATGGGGAGTCCGGGGATGCGAAAGTCGAAGTAGGTCATGGTGGCCGAGTTGATGATGCGCAGGCGGACGCGCTCGCCCGGATTGGCGATGGCGGTCCAGTTTTCGTTGCTTGTGTGCCCGTTGAGGAGGTAGGTGTAGGTGGTGCCGGTGATGTCAGCGATGTCGGTGGGGTCCATGCGCATCGCGTCCCACTTGAGGCGTTGGGAGAGGGCTTGACCGAAACCGATGCGTTTGGCATCGGTGATGAGGTTGGCGATGGTGGGGCGTTGGTAGTTGTCGTAGCCGCTGAATTTTTTGAGTTTTTCGAGGATGACATAGGGATCGCGGAACATCCAGTCGGAGAGGTTGATGACATACTCGCGGTCCGCTTGGACGGGGTCGGTTCCGGCGGGTTCGACGATGAGTGCGCCGAAGTGGCCGAGTTGTTCTTGGAGTCCTGAGTGGCTGTGGTACCAGAAGGTTCCGCTCTGGCGGAGTTGGTAGCGGTAGATGAAGGTTTCGCCGGGGGCGATTCCGGGGTAGCTGACTCCGGGTACGCCGTCCATTGGTGCGGGGAGGATGATGCCGTGCCAGTGGATGGAGGTGCTCTGGTCTGGGAGTTCGTTGCGGACATGGATTTCTACATTTTGTCCTTCGCGCATGCGCAGGGTTGGTCCGGGGAGTAGGCCGTTGACGGTGATGGCGGATTCGGTGATTCGTCCGGCGACGGTGATGGGTGTTCGTGCGACGACGAGTTCGAGGGGGGCGGAGGTGGGTACATCGAGAATCGGGGGCGTGCCCGCGAGGGTGGCAGCAGCGTTGTTTGTGGTGTGTGCCTGGGCGGTGCGCGCGATAGCGAGCCCGCTTGCTGCGGTGATGGCGGTTGTTTGGAGGAACTGGCGTCTGGTTTGGCGCTGGGCTTGCTGTTCGATGAGTTGTTCGATGGAGTTCATGTTCGCCTTTCACGCAATTGGGCTCGGCATTGCTCTATGCCTCCCTGACTCTACACGAAATTGAACTCGGATGCGGGAATATTCCATTGGTATCGAACATATATGAAGAGGGTGTGAAATGCGTACAGAAAAACGCCATGGAATGTCCATGGCGCCAGAATCATCTTTGGTTCACTGTAAATGCTATTAGTTAGGCTTGGGTATCGATTTCTGATCCAAGTCCGAACTGCTTGACGAGCGTATCAGATGCTACGCTGCCGCTTTGAACTTGAGAGCTCTGTTCTCTGGATTGCGTCCCAGAGTCGGGCGTGTCTGAGGCCGTGCTTTGCAAGGCTTGCATGGTTTTCGCGGCTTCACCAGATTGCATCATTTCCGCTCGGAACTCTGCTCTGGTGAGCCCTGACGCTTGGAGCTTCGCTTCCATTTTCGCCCGCAGTTCGGCTTTGCTCGATGTGCCTTGCGATCCTGGAAGTGAGGAAAACGAAGAGCTTGATTGTGTGCTTTGGATTGATGACATAGATATCTCCTATTTCTACAGTGTGAATCGGCTATGTTTGATTGTTCGGCCACTGATTATGGTGGAATCGCAGTTTTTAAGTCGGACGAGCAAATCGTGATTGCTCAGTGTGTTTAAGCCTGATAAAAGTTGCTTTCTGGTCAATCGAATGCAAGGTTTATTGGGAGACTGTTTCACCGGATGTAGAAGTTCAGACCTGTTTCGATCACAGAGTTTCAAAGGCTCGTTCCTATCTCCTTCGAGGTTCGGATGGGTTTTTCGTGCGAAACTCATTTATCCAGGCCGATCCAAAGCGATCTAGGTGGTGTCTGACGGCTCCTGATTTTCATCACCTTGCCTCCCCCGGGCCTCCGGGGGAGGTGCCGAACGCAGTGAGGCGGAGGGGGTCTTTTCTGTTGTTTTTCTCTTGGTACTCAGCGTAGACATACCACACCCAAGACCCCCTCCGTCTGCTTCGCAGCCACCTCCCCCGGAGGCCCGGGGGAGGTGGCTGATGAAAATCAGGAGCCGTCAGACACGACCTAGTTGGCATCCACAAGATCAATCACAATCGGGAGATGATCCGAAGCCTTTGAATCATTTGCTTCGAGCCCCATTGCATGAAGTGAGGCAGCCGAGAGTGCACGGGTATCAAGAATAAACGCGTTGGCGGCGGTGCTCATTGATTCGTCGATGAGCATCCAGTCGAGCCGACCCGGGCTGAATCGGCTCTTTTCATCGTTCCAGGTAATCATCGACGCGTCGCCGAGCTGTTGGGCTTGTACTGGGCTCAGGTCTTCGCCATTGATTCCTAATGCGTTGGCCATGACAGTGAGCGGCTTGCGAGAGCCCACAAGGTTGAAATCGCCCGCGATGACCACCTTGGCGTTGGGATGGTTCTTGTGGACGGAGCGCACAAACGCGTTGATCGATTTTGCTTGATCGATGCGTTTGTTGTCTTCTGAAGAGTCTGCGCTGCCGCAGCATTTGAGGTGGATGGAGATCGCGAGCAGCTCGCCAGCATCGGTATCAATCAGCGCTGCGACGCCACGGGCGGGTCGTCCAGTGTTTGATGGTGGGATGACCGATTCGTAGGTTTTGATAATCCGATGGCGGGTAGCGATGGCGACACCTGCCTTGGAACTGGGCATGTGCACGCTCCATCCTTTGCCCGCGTAGGTATTGAGCCAGCCTTCGACTTGATCGATCGGCGTGTTGAACCACTCTTGGTAGAGGATCACATCGGGGTTGATTGCATCGAGCACTCGTTTGAAAGGCTTGGGCTCTTTGAGTGGTGAAGAGAAGAGCACATTGGAACTCATCACACGAACACTCTTCTTTGGTTTCGCAGCGATGGTTGCATCGGAACCGATCGAGCGATCAAGCTTGGGCAACTCAACCCGGAAGGTCGTTGACCACATCAATCGATCATCTTCGCTGATTTGATCGACAATGACTTCAATCACTCCAGATTCGGGGAGTATTGATGACTCCGGTGCGAGCCGATCAATCCTAGCTTCGTATTCATTGGTGCCGTAGGTTGGCAGGAACATGAACCCAAGATCCGCATGCCCAACGAAGCGGAGGTGTCCATCTGGCTTGAAGAGTGTGACTTGTGAACCGATGCCCACGGAGCCCAGCTCGTTCTTCGGCGAGAGTTCGAGGAGCACATCCACGCCTTGAGGCCGTTGGATGGCCGCTTCAAGGCTCATCGTTCGCATCGGATGCCCGGTTTGGGGATTGAGATCAGCGTCGATCCTGATCCGGGTCGTATGCGGGGCAGCTTGGATTGAATGCGGAAAATCACCTACAGGTGAAAAGTGGAGATAGATATACCGTCCGTCGGCGTTGCCGGTGTTGGGTTGGGTCCACTCTGTGAATGAGCCGTCGAGTAGGTGGGGTGGTAGGTGAGTGGTGGGGTTGGCATCGGTTGATTTGGGCGGTGCCCCGATGCTTTGACAGCCGATCGCGAGAGAAGATGAGAGACACACGAGCAGGGTGAGGGGAAGAGTTTTATACATAGAGAGAGGATAGCGGGTTGTTTGTGCAGGCGAGAGAGTCTGGTTGTAGACGGATTTATTTGTTATGACAAATAAATCCGATCAAAGATGGAATACACTCCGCGTGTTGTGCGTTGGACTGGTACAGTGCTCTGGCATTGCCAATTTGCACGAGCGAAGCAAAAGAACAACCACAGGAGATCAAAGTTATGAAGAAAGCACTCAAAGTATCCATTGCATCCGCAGCCATGATCGCGGGCGTCGCTGGGCTGGCGGGATGGAGTTCAATGAATGCGGTGGGTACAACGAGCACCGCTTCCGAATCTGCAGCCGTCAGGACCGAATCGAATCTCAGATCACGCACCTATGAAGTTGATCCGGTGCATACCAATGTGCTCTTTAAGATCCGCCACGGGTCTGTATCGAACTTCTATGGGCGATTCAACACAGTCGAAGGCACGATCGAGTTTGACAAACTCCATATTGAGCGTTCATCAATGAGCTTCACGGTTCAAACGGGATCGGTTGATACCAACAGCCGAACACGCGATGGGCATATCAAGGGTGCGGATTTTTTCAATGCCCGCCAGTTCCCTGAAGCGACCTTCACCTCGACAAGCATCGAAGAGATCGGCGAAGGGGAGTACAAGCTCATCGGCGAGTTCACCTTGCAGGGCAAAACGGTCACCATCGAGGCAAACATGCATGATATCCGCACGGGTAAGTTCCGCGACTTTGATGTGCTCGGGGTCGAGGCGACCTTCACGCTCAAGCGATCTGACTTTGGGATCACCAAGTACCTTGATGCCAAGAATCCTGAGATGGGTCCCTTGGGTGATGTGGTAGAGATAACTGTCGCGATCGAAGCGGTTGGGCAATAATAGATAGTCAAGTTGTGTCTGACGGCTCCTCGTTTTCATTGATTTGCCTCCCCCGGGCCTCCGGGGGAGGTGCCGAACGCAGGGAGGCGGAGGGG
>JAESSR010000117.1 GCA_016764015.1 Phycisphaerales bacterium | reverse complement strand
GGAGCCGAGGTATTGACTGGTTCTACGCGTATGAAAGCCGGCACCGCAACGAAGATGGTGCTCAACATGATTACCACCGGCGCGATGGTCGGGCTCGGCAAGACACACTCGAACATGATGGTCGATCTGCGGGCAACCAACGACAAGCTCCGCGATCGAGCCGCCCGGATCATCTCGCAGATCACCGGCGTTGATCGTGGCTATGCCCTCGAGCTATTGGATCAAGCCAACAACACGGTCAAGCCGGCGATCGTTATGCATATAGAGGGTTTGTCATATCAACAAGCGTGCGAACTCTTGAACAAGCATGATGGACATCTCGGGCGGATTATCGGAGATCAATCATGAGCCTCCAAAAACTCGTTGGCTCGATGCTCGTGTTCGGGTTCCACGGCGGATCGCTCGATGATTCAGAAACAAGGGCAGAGATCGAACAACTCAAAGCCATTCACTGTGGCGGCGTCATCCTCTTCGATCATGACATCGCGGGCAACTGCCCACGAAATATCCGATCGCCAAAGCAACTCGTCAAACTGATCCAAGACCTAAAAAACGAACTGGGTTCAAGCCTGATCATTGCGATCGATCAAGAAGGCGGCTCGGTCGCTCGGCTCAATGAACACAATGGGTTCCTGCCAACAGTCAGCGCAGCGAAGTTCAAAGAGATGCTCCCTGTCGATCAGGTTCAATACACAGACAGGCAGGCAATCCAACTCGCCAAGCTGGGCATCAACCTCAACTTCGCACCATGCGTTGATCTCGCAATCACGCCAGACTCGCCGATCATTGCAGGCAAGGAGCGGGCGTTTGGGAAAACAATCGAAGAGGTTGTCTGTTGTGCGCACATTGTGGTCGATGCTCACACGCGAGCAGGTGTGCGATGCTGCGTCAAACACTTTCCAGGACATGGCTCGTCGCTGCTCGATTCACACAAGAACATCTGCGACATCACCAACTCACACACCGACGAAGAAACGAATGTCTTTGAAAACTTGATCGCTCACTACGACAACCAAATAGCGGTGATGAGCGGGCATCTGATACACACCAAAATTGACTCGGTATTCCCCGCTTCGCTTTCGCCATCACATACGAACAAGTTGCTGCGCAATAATCTCGGCTTTGACGGCGTGGTTGTGACGGACTCGCTCGATATGCGGGCAATCCGAGACAACTTTGGCGAAGGCGAATCAGCGGTGCTCGCAATAAACGCAGGAGCCGATCTGGTTCTCGATGGGCTCAACGCTCCTGGATTCCGTGAACCCGGTGCGCCGGTGCGGATAGCCCAGGCCATTTTCCAAGCGGTAAAACAAGAAAAAATCGCTGATGGCGAGCACCGATTGATCCAATCACGCGATCGAATCTCCAAGTTGATGAAGGCCCAATAAGCAGGGTTGCGAATCCGATAACAGCGAGTTTTGCTTAAAAACAAGCCGATTATAGTGATTACATCTCCGAATGTTGGCAGCCGACCCGCTTTTGTGGTCGGTTAGATTCTGTTATGCCAATACAAAAAAAGAACTTGATTTGTCTCATCACGCTGAGCGCAGCCGTCGTGATTCTCAGCGGCTGTGCCCAGAGCCGATACTCGAGCACAGGCCCATGGGATTGGACCCCGCCGCCGAGGCTCCAAGCCGGCAACGCAGGGTCAAGCAGCGCGGTGATCGTTTCCCCCGGACGCGCAAACGCACAGTTCTTTGCGTACGCAAACAACGATTCACCAGAGTATGCCCGCCGAGACGAATCGCTCAATATTCGTTCAAATGATCCATACGCCGGGTGGCTCGAATATCCAGAAGTCGAGCGTCCAACGCTTTCCTACCAACGCTCATTCCGCACGAGCCGAGACCCGAATCGGTATACATACCCAACAACCTCAAGCGATTATGGGCGTCGCGGTTCGGGGTCAAGATACCGCAGCCATGGGCGTCGCCGATATTGAGTTAATGAACCGGGCTTGATTGGTTAGACTTGTTTGTCGGGTGAAGCGCTCAACAAGCGTGCACCGTCCTCGGGTGTCATCGACCCCTCAGCGACATACGCAGCGATCTCCCGGCGTGTTTTCTCTCGCTCGGCGTTCATAGATATCCGCCGGATTGATCCGAATACAATTGCGACGACTGCAACAATTCCTCCGATTCCAAAGATCATAAAGGGGATCATGGTGTCTTCGTTTTCTACGATTGTTTGAACAATATCACTTTGCATTTGGATGTTCCTG
Organism: Phycisphaerales bacterium; assembly: GCA_016764015.1. The sequence goes on along the minus strand of JAESSR010000117.1, from coordinate 4,913 downwards.
TGTCAATTGGTGTGGAGTAGCTCGATTACCCGCACCCGCAACTGCCGTTATTTTGTTTGGTTGAAGCGAGGAGTTTCTCGCCTTGCTCTGGGGTCATTGACCCTTCAGCGATATAGGCGGCGATCTCTCGGAGAGATTTTTGGCGTTCGGTATTGACCGAAATTCGTTGGAGGGCTCCAAAGACGATGGCAATGATTGCCACAAGGAATCCCCCGCCGATAGCAATGATTGGGATCAGCAGTCCGGGGTTGTTTGCGAGTGATTGAGTAAGTTCATTCATTGATAGATTCCTGTGCGAGGTTCAGAGTTGGGCAACTGTTAGCCGCATCCACACCCGCCGTTGTTTTGTTTGGTTGAAGCGAGGAGTTTTTCGCCCTGCTCTGGGGTCATCGATCCTTCTGCGATATATGCAGCAACCTCACGACGGGTGCGCTCGCTTGCGAGCCGACCGACCATTTTGGTCAACGCCTTGACGATCGACATGATGGTCACCGCGGTGAAGATGATGATGAGGATAACGGCTTCCTCTCTCCTGATGATTTCGTGGATGATGCTTTCCATAGTTCCTGTCTCCCGTAGCCGAGCATTGGCTGACAAACGGGTGCTCCCCGTGATGAGATCATTGGGAAACAATCCGTCCGCATTTCAGCGAGCAGCTCCAACTCTTCGATAATATCAAAAACAACGCTCTACCGCCACAGAATTGTGTGCTATTTGGTTCTAATCAGTGTTTTATGGTCGGCTTGTGAATCTGTTCGTCATCACAGTTTATTCTGTGCGAATCGATCTAATGACATCCATGTCTTGTATTTGGTGATGGAGGCAATCCATGCGGTCAAAGTATAAACAGCATGCTTCGAACCTCACACCGGGGTATGGGTTTTTTAATAATTTTGCCATATCTTGCTTTCACGAGCCTGAAAACTTGGTAAATTGCAATGTCGGTACAACTGAATGGTCGAGTTTGTATGTGGTCCTTGAGTTGGTTTTTATCAATCACGCGGGGCAACCCGCCTTCCGGGGGTGAAACACAAATGGGACAGATTCAAGAGTTCAATATCATCAGCATTACAGGCATCGGTTTGGTTGTACTCTGCACGGCGTCACAATCGCTGGCATCAAACCCGCTCAACTTCGTCAATGAGGCCGTCGCTCGGGGTGTGAACTTTGATCTTGGGTTTAACTACGCGCAGGTTGGCGCGGGGCTCGCGCTGCTTGATCTCGATGGCGATGGCGACCTTGATATTCTGATCGCGGGCGGCGATGATGGTGAGATCGGGGTCTTCGAGAACGACGGTACCGGGCACTTCACCGATCGGACAGCGACATCAAGGATTGTCGCAATGCCGATGGCCTCAGGAATATCGGCAGCCGACTACGATAATGACGGAGACCTTGATATTCATATCCCAGGATGGAAGGTTCCCAGCAAACTCTATAGAAACAACGGCGACTTCACATTCACTAATGTCGCTGCCGTTGCGGGTGTCGATCTCGATGCACCGTCGATGGCTGCTGCATGGGGCGATTACAACAATGATGGGTGGATGGACCTTTACTCAACAGTTCGCACATTCACCGATGGAATCGAAATCGAAAACAAGCTCTACCGCAACAATGGCGATGGCACATTTACCGATGTGGCATCGCTCCTCGGTGTGCAAGCAAAGGGTGATCCGTCGTGTTTGCCAGTGTTTTTCGACTATGACCGCGATGGCGACGAGGATATCTATATTGGAACCGACAAGGGCTCCGATCAAGACATTCGCATGCTCCACAACAAGCTCTATCGTAATAACGGCGACGGCACATTTACAAATGCAACCTACGAGGCAGAAGCCGAAGCGTGGATTTTCTGCATGGGCATCGCAATTGGCGACATGAACTTCGACGGGTACTTTGACATGTACCTCACCAATATACCGCGGGGAAATAAGCTACTGATGTACGATGGCGTGAGCGCCTACCAAGACCAAACGCTCGAGGCTGGTGTGGAGAGCAAGATCACCGGGTGGGCAACCGTCATGGCGGATTTCGACAACGATACACACCTTGATATTTATGTATGCAATATGCAAGGCCCAAACCGGCTTTACCGTGGCTCAGACACCTGGCCGCTTATTGATGAGGCGGTTGAAGCCGGTGTTGATGTCGCAAACGATGTGTTCTGTGTCGCAGTCGGCGATGTCGATGGCGATAATGATCTCGATATGCTCGTGGGCAACACCAACGGCAGGGTCAATCTGTTCATCAACTACTCGACTGATCTGCGTGTAAACAACTGGGTTCGATTTAATGTCGTAGGAAACAATGGCAACTCCTACGGTGTCGGCACCTGCGTAGACCTCAAGGCCAGTGGTACAACACAGGTTCGCCAAGTGCGTTCGGGAGTAAACTACAAAGCGCAAGAGGAGTACACGCTTCACTTTGGGCTCGACAAAGTCGAACATATAGACCTTGTTCAGGTTATCTACCCGGGCGGCGAACTCCGCATACTCACAGGGGCCCCGATCAACACCGTTTGGACGCTTTATCCAGAATCAAGATTGGGTGATCCAAACAACAACGGCAAGATTGAAATAGAAGAGCTCGCCCAAGCGATCGCAGCTCGCACGCCTCCGGGGATGTTTATCCAACCCGGCCAAGAGATATTTGATATGGATGGCGACTTTGATATCGACGCGAACGATCTTGCCCTTATGGGGCTGCGGATGGTCGATCCAACGAGTAGGTAGAAGTATCGTGTCGCACCTTCTCATTTGGCGTCAGAATCGATGTCCGGCGAATAGTTGGGTCGTTGAGCGTCGATAGGCGTCCGAAAATCACTATAAATTGATCTCCACACAGATAATTACAGAGAAATCACTTCTTATTTGGGCTCGTTTCGGGTATCTTTTACGAGTCAGTGCAACCGGTTTATCCGGGATTCTGGCATACTGGAGGCGGATTATGAAGAGCCTCGATACGCTCATTGCATATCGACGGTTTTCGTGGAGGAGAGAGAAATGAGATTACAACACACACTGATCGCAAAGATCAACATGACAAACAAGCACACCAGCATAGGGTTGCTTGCGGTTCTCGCAGCCACCGCTCCAAGCGTGATGGCATCGAATCCGTTGAGTTTCTCAAACGAAGCGGTTGCCCGTGGGATCGATTACACCCTTGGGCTCAACTACGATCAGTTCGGTGCGGGGCTGATGATGGTCGATGTCGATGGAGATGGGGATCTTGATATCATCGTAGGTGGATCATCAAACAACCGTATTGGTGTATACGAAAACGATGGCACCGGAAACTTTACCGATCGATCACTCACCTGTGGCATGTCAAGTGATACCGTCGTGTCGGGTATGAACGCGGCTGACTACGACAATGATGGCGATCTCGATCTACTTATCATCGGCTGGCAGTCCCCCACGCGCTTGTACCGAAACAACGGCGATTTTACATTCACCGATGTCGCGCCTCAAGCAGGAATTGATATTTCAGAAGCATCATTCGCAGCGAGTTGGGCGGATGTAGATCAAGATGGCCATCTCGATCTGTACGCAGCAGTCAGAACATTGCACCAAGGTGATCCAACGCGCAACTTCTTCTTCCACAACAACGGCGACGGAACATTTACCGATCTTGCCGGGCCGATGGGGATTGACGCTGAGAATGACCCAACACTCGTCACCGCATTCTTCGATTACGATCGCGATGGTGATGATGATCTCTATCTGGGTACAGATAAAGGCTCAGCAGGCGCACGCAACAACCGTCTGTACCGCAATGATGGTGGCGTATTTACCGAGGTCACCGCAGAGACAAACTCATTCGGGTATGTCGATTGCATGGGGATTGCTGTCGGAGACATCAACTTCGATGGCTACTTTGATATGTACATCACCAATGTGCCTCAGGGCAATAAGCTCCTTATGCATGACGGGGTGAGCGCTTATGTTGATGAGACACTCGCTGCAGGCGTAGGGAGCTACTATGTCGGTTGGGGCACGGTATTCGCTGACTTTGACAATGACACAGAGCTCGATCTCTATGTCTGCAACATGCAGGGCGAAAACAGACTTTACCGTGGTTCGAGCACCTGGCCTTTGATCGACGAGGGTCCGAGTGCGGGTGTCGACGAAGCAAGCGATGTGTTCTGTGTCGCGGTCGGTGATATCGATGGCGACGGCGATCTCGATATGATCGTTGGAGGCACCAACACAAAAATCCAGCTCTACATCAACAACTCAGTTGATGCACAAACCAACAACTGGATACGGTTCAATGTGGTCGGCGGAGACACCAACCGATTCGCAGTTGGGACATGTGTTGAGATCAAAAATACTGGTAAAACACAAGTTCGTGAAGTTCGTTCGGGTGTGAACTATAAAGCCCAAGATGAGTACACGCTCCACTTTGGGCTCGGTGCTCAAGAAACCGCACAGAGTGTCACCGCAGTCTTCAATGGCAGCCAGTCCCGGAGACTTACCGGCGCGCCAGCGAATCATACTTGGACTATCTACACCCAAGATCGTCTCGGTGATCCAAACAACAACGGGAAGATAGATTGGTACGAGCTCTCGCAGGCGGTTGCAGCACGCACAGCTCCGGGTGGCACGATCGAGCCAGGGCAAGAGATATTCGATATGGATGGCGACTTTGATATCGATCTCGATGACCTCGCAGCGATGGGTTTGGAGCTACGCGCCAAATCATTCCGTCGACGCTGATCGACTCTCCAATCTCGGATACTCATATCGCTGCTCTTTTCGGGCGGCGATTTTTTATGCTCTGTGAGATATGGAGAGGGCATGAAAAAACCGGACATGGGCTCTCGCCTTCCCATGCCCGGCACTGCATGCGGCTTCGGATAAAGCCGCATACTTCCCGAAATCCTGATCGGACGGGAAGTCCGATCAGGG
>JAESSR010000116.1 GCA_016764015.1 Phycisphaerales bacterium | reverse complement strand
TTGCCCTCACTCTCAGATGGACGCTCAGAGGCGTGGTGTGACAAGAGTTTCAGATAAATCAGAAAATTTTTCATGAACAACACAGAAACCCCATCTAACGAGAGCCATTTTCCACAGAATCAAGGCGCGGAATATCAACGAGCACACGCTGCGCAGCTTGTTGAGCAACAAAGAGCCACACTATTGAGTCGGATTCATAGCTTGTTGGGTGATGATGCCCGAAGGGTGACCGATACCGATGACATCCTCTCCACATCATTGAGGCGGATTGATCATGCGATTCACCAGGGGAGCCTTGAAGCTCAGAACGAGAGGCAGTTTTATGCCTTCGTTCATGGGGTTATTGAGCGGACAATATTGGAAAAATCCCAAAAATCTCGAGGATTAACAGCCCGTGAGCGGATTGCACAAGTGATGAAAGATCATGTTTCATCACCGGCAATCGAACAACGAGTCATAGCATCTGAAGAACTCAATCGGATAGGTGAGATGATTACTGATCCGATCGATCGAGAAATCATACTTTTGAGGGGGCGTGATCTATCTCTGGCAGACATCGCAAGGACGATGAATATGACACCCGCTGCGGCGAGGAAACGATGGTCACGCATTCGTACCATGGTGCGGGAGTACATCAAGGAGGACTCATCAGATGAGGATCGTTAATAGATTCGTGGGGATCGCTGAAAAGTTTCCTGATCGATCAATCCCACTCGACAAGATATTCTTTGATGCACAGCAGGGAGAGTCTGACGATATTGTTGAAGCGATGTATGTGATTGCCAATCGCCGACTCAACGCAGGGCATCCAATCGAGATCAATGAACTCACCGATTCAATCCCCTTTATTATCGAGGATGATGCAGTCCGAGATGCAGCAATCGAGATCAGTATCCGTGGGTTGACATCGAGTGGCCTTTCGCACGAGAAGGCAGTCGAGGTGATATTGGAAGCAACCTCTCCCTCAGTCCCCGAATCGAAGGTGATTGAGTCGGAGAAAGTGAGCGTACTTCTGCGAGAATCCATCTTGGGAGTTCAGCAGAGCTTTGTTCAACTACCAGCCCAATTTGGGCGAAAAGGGCACGACGGGCAAACTCGATATGAACTCAGGCGGATTCTCGGCAGCGGGAATCAAGGGACTGTCTATGAAGCAACCGATCGAGTGTTTCAAGAAGATGGGATGCCTTCGCTTGTTGCGTTAAAGATATTTCACTCAGATTCAGATCCTGCCCGGAGCAAGAAAGAGGGTGCTCGTGCTCGGCGTGTTCGTCATAAAAACCTTGCGAGAGTCATCGATCAAGGAGAGTCAGAGGATGGAAAATCCTATGTCACTTATGAACTGATCGAAGGACGGCCCCTCGACGCTTGGATCAAGCAACGCCGGGCTCCGCTCACGGCTCAGCAGGCATGCAAGATCGTTATTGATCTAGCAAAGGGTGTTCAGAGTGCTCATTCTGCTGGCGTTATCCATCGTGATATCAAACCGACCAACATACTCATGAATCGCGATGATGAGCCTGTGATTACAGATTTTGGTATTGCTCATTCGGTTTCATCTGACCCAAGATTGTGCAGCCACTATGGCACGCGAGGTTCGCTTGCTTTTATGGCCCCAGAGCAGTTCGATCAAATATCGGATGGTTCAATGCCATCGGTCGATGTATACGCACTCGGTGGCATCCTCTATTGGCTGATGACGGGCAAGTTTCCCAACGGCGACACGGTCGCAGAAGCCCTGACTTGGCTCGAAGAACGCAATGAGGGTGGTCCTAAGCGTATCGATGATTGGGCAGTTGATCATAGGCTCCAATGCATCATCTATCGTGCCCTTGCCGTCGAATCGTCTCAACGATATCCGAGTTCAGGGATGATCGCTCAAGATTTAGAAGATTATTTAGCATTTCGCTCTCTTCCGTGGCTTGATCGTTCAGTTGTGGTGAAAACCCAGTTATTCTCGCGGCGAAATCCGCTTGTTGTTGTGCTCTTCGCACTCATTGTATTGAGTGTCGGCGTTGGAGTGGGGGGATGGGTGAACGCGCAGGCTAGTATTCGATACGAAAGAGCACAGGCGGAATCTACTCTGAGCATCGAGCAACTCAACGGGAAGATTGTACTTGAACAAGATCGTGTTCAGCAGATACAAGACAAGGCAACGCTCGTCAAATTATTCATGAAAGCATGGAGTGATTCCATCAAGACCGGTGAGGACGAGAGTCTAACAGCATCGAACCTGTTTTTTCTCCAGATGATTTCGACAAGTGGGGTCATTGAGAATGACCCAGAGTATGCAGAGAAAATATTCAATCAACGGATCGAAGTAGCAGAAGAGTATATCGCGTCGATTGATATCGAACAAGCTTCACCGATTCAGTTGGCACTTTGGCATGAGATGCTTGGCATGTGGTACCGCGGCGAGGATGCGCTCAAGAGTAAATCACATCTTCTTGTGGCATCATCTCTCATCGAAGAGTTTGCGCCAGCAGACACGATCTGGCGTGATCGTATAGCGAATGCAATCAGTGATGAGTAGGAGTCTCTGATCATAATTATAGTTGACGAAACATAAACATAAAAAGAGCACCATCAACATGATGGTGCTCTTTGTTCATTTAGGTCTATCTGGATGGATTCTCAGGAAGCATCCGTGCTTGATGGGGATGACGAAGGCTTGGAGTTGGGCACACGGATATTGGTGCCGCAGGCTTTGCAGCGGACAGTCTTCCCTCGTGCGAGTTCAGGGATCGACAATACCTTTCGGCATGTCAGATTGGGGCACATAATTCGGACCATTTTAGGGTCTGCCATAACCGTCTCCTCTTAGTGGATACCTGATACATCGGTTGTATTTTGAATCCACTCGATCGCTTGAGCGAACCAATAGCCTTGCCTGAACGGAATAATCGGTACAAAGCGAACCGATGTGGGTCTGCTGTCTTGGTGTTGATGAGCCAGGAGGCTATGGTAGTACCGATAATCTTTTCTCACCAACTCTATGGAGATGGACACATCATGCAAGCGTGTACAAAGAATGCGTCAGCGGTGGTAGGACTTCAGTGGGGCGACGAGGGCAAGGGCAAGCTGGTCGATTTGCTTGCGCCTCAGTTTGACGCGGTCGTTCGATATAACGGCGGTGCCAATGCAGGGCACTCGGTGGTTGTTGGCGGCGAGCGATACGCCCTACATCTGGTGCCCTCGGGGATATTATCTCCCGGGGTCTATGCAGTCGTTGGCAATGGGGTGGTCGTCGATCCCGCAAGATTGCTCGAAGAGATGAAAACCCTCTCTGATCGTGGCGTGGATGTCTCCAAGCTGGTGGTCTCGGATCGTGCCCATGTAGTGATGCCGTACCACAAAGAAGAAGATGCGCTCCGTGAGGAGTTGCTGAGCACTTCGGTACCTGAAAAGACAGAGAGTAAAGGCGTGATCGCCGCGATCGGCACGACCAAACGCGGGATCGGCCCGGCATACGCCGACAAGGTTCAGCGGGCGACTGCGATCCGGATCGGTGATCTGCTCCGACCAGCGATCCTGCGCGAAAAACTCAGCATGATCTGCTCTATGAAGAACGCGATCTTTGCAGCCTTGCGTCCGGACGGGGAGACTGTCTTTGATGCCGATGTGATTGCTGATGAGATGATCGCGCTCGGCGAGCAGCTCCGCCCGATGATCAAAGATACAGCGTATCTGCTCGATGATGTTCGCAAAGCGGGTGGAACGATTTTGTTTGAGGGTGCCAATGCGACGATGCTCGATGTCGATCATGGGACATTCCCGTATGTGACGAGTTCGAACTCGTCGGCGTTGGGGATGGGCCCGGGCACCGGGGTGCCGCCGCAGTGTATCGGGCGGATCATTGGTGTAGTCAAGGCCTACTCGACCCGTGTTGGAGGCGGGCCGATGCCAACCGAGTTGTTCGATAGCGTGGGCGATGAGATCCGCGTGCGTGGACGCGAGTTCGGCACAACCACCGGGCGCCCGCGCCGGGTCGGATGGCTCGATCTGGTTCAGCTCAAGTACGCAGCGATGATCTCGGGCGCAACGGAACTGTGTATTACGCTCCTCGATGTGCTTTCTGGCGAGCCAGAGCTCAAGATGGCGATTGCCTACGACATGCCCGACGGACGGACGGATCGGTTTGTTGCGGATGGATATGCGTTGGTCGATGCCAAGCCTGTGTATGAAACCATGCCCGGGTTTTCCCAAGATATTACTGGAGCACGGACTTTTGACGAACTCCCGGATGAGGCCAAGGCGTATATCAAACGCATCGAAGACTTTGTTGGTGTCCGAGTCGGGATCGTTTCGGTAGGTCCAGATCGTGAGCAGACGATCATTCGGGATTGAGTACACGCAGAGGAGCGGGCAGTGAGCGAGACAGCATCACCAGCAACAGGAACGGGTTTTACTGATCCAGAAGCGATACAGGCGTACGCTAGGATTCGTGCCAAGTTTCCTGCCGAGGCTCAGCCTGATATATTGCTCCCCGATGTGCATCCAATGAAGATACCTCGCCATGTGGCGGTCATTATGGACGGCAACGGACGATGGGCCCAAGAACGCGGATTCCCACGGATATTCGGGCACAAGAACGGCACAGCGAGCGTCCGCACCGCGATCGAAACCTGCGCCAAGCTCGGTATCGAAGCACTCACACTCTATTCGTTTAGTTCGGAAAACTGGTCGCGCCCGGATGATGAGATTCAGGCGTTGATGGAGTTATGCATCGCGTATTGCGATGGTGAGCGCGAGCACTTTGTGAGGCACAATATCTGCGTGCGGATCATTGGTCGGCGCAAAGGCATGCCAAGCGATGTGGTGGAATCACTCGATCGGCTCGAAGATGCAACGAAGAATTGCACCGGGCTCACGCTGTGCCTTGCGGTGAACTATGGCTCGCGCGATGAGATTGTTGACGCGATCAAATCAATCGCTCAGCGTGTCGTAAATGGTGAGATCAACACAGATGATATCGACCACGCACTCGTTTCGGACTCGCTTTACACAGCTGGTATCCCCGATCCAGACATGCTCATCCGGACCGGAGGCGATTTTCGGATCAGCAACTACCTGCTCTGGCAGATTAGCTACGCCGAGTTGTATGTTGTCGATCAGTATTGGCCTGACTTTGATGAGCAATCCTGGCTGACAGCCGTCCGGGCGTATGCCTTGCGCAAGCGTCGATTTGGCGGGCTTGATGGCGATCAGGGCGATTCCTAGAGGCAATTCGGGCATAAGTGTCCTATTGTCTGCCCGTGCTCAAACATCGTCTGACATTTGGTCCTTTGCTTATTGTGCTCATCGCTGTGCTCGCGTGGGTGGATGCGTGGCTAGATGGCGTTTCAGCACCTGCAGGGTTTCCCAACGAGACATTTCCGCCCGGCATGACCGTCCTGCCCGTTTTTGTGCTTCTGAGTGTGATGGGTTCACGCGAGGTTGCTCGAATCTTTCGGGCCAAGGGCGTCGACATCGGCACAGGGATCGCGATTGCGGTGGGGCTCTTGGGTCTCGCGGTCATTGGATTTACGCCTGAGGATGCATCGGGTACAAGCGGGTTCGCTGCTGGGATCACCTCGGTCGTTGTCGTGTTTATCGTCGGGATGCTTTATGCGGTTCGATCCAAGCAAGTAGAGGGTGCGATCGCTATTGGCTCAGGCATTTTGCTCATCCATGTGTACATGGGGTTGATGCTGGGACTGTTCGTGCTGATTCGGCGTGAGCACTCGGTCTGGGTGATGATCTGGATTTTAGCGACTGTAAAATCATGCGATATCGGTGCGTTCTTCACAGGAACGACTATCGGCAAGCACAAAATGATCCCTTGGCTGAGCCCCAAGAAGACCTGGGAAGGGCTCGCTGGTGGCATGGTGACATCGGGTCTGGTGGGCATGGGCGGGGCGTGGCTCCTGCACCGCTCGGGGATTGATGCGCCTTCATTGATGATCTCTGGAGTGATGGGTGTGATCATCGGCGGACTCGGGCAATGCGGGGATCTGGTTGCGAGTTTGCTCAAACGCGATGGTGGCGTAAAAGACTCAGGCACGAGCCTGCCTGGATTCGGGGGCGTGCTTGATATCATCGATTCACCGATCCTGGTGGCACCCTTCGCATATTGGGTGCTTCAAGTGACACAAGATATGGGTGCAGGCACCACGCTCGGTGGTTGAGGGGTCTAGACTGATACCATGATCGAGACACCCGCTCAGGAGAGATGCATGTCCGTGACGACCCAGTTGCTTTGTTTGTTCCGAGTCGATATCGAAATCCGAGGTCTTCAAGAAAGACTTGAATCCGCGGAACGATTCCTTGGTGAGCAAACCAAGAAACTCGCTGATCTCGGCACGCAATCTGAATCACTACAAACACAAATCCGCCAGCTCAAAGCGACCACTTCAAACGCTGAGGGTGAAGGCGAGCGGCTCAAGGTGCACATTGATGAACTTCGTGAGAAGATGAACAATGCAAGCACCAACAAAGAATACAAAGCGTTCCTCTCTGAAGTGAACAACCTCAAAGAGCAACGAGCAACCCACGACGAGCAGGCGATCGAAGGGCTCGAGAAGATCGAAGCGCTCAATGCCAAGTTTGCAGATTTGGATGCGTCAAAGACCGATCGCGATAAGGTGAGGGGTGTTGCCGAGACCGATCGTCAAAAACGAGCCGACGAAATTGCTGATAAGCTCGCTGAGCTTCGTGCCAAGCGTGACACGCTTGTTGTTGATGTGCCGAAGCACGCGTTGGGTATCTACGAAGAGCTCCTCGAATCCCGAGGCGACGACGCGATGGCTCCGATGGAAATCGCCGATCGCAAACGCCATGAGTATGTCTGTGGCTCATCGATGATGGCAGTGCCCGTTGAGGTGGCGGCATCGTTGATGCAGGGCAAGCTGACGATCTCGCCCAATGATGGGTGTATCTTGTACCTGACAGAGGAAGCAGAAGAAGAACTCTCCAAAGCGTTCAAGAAGTAAAAGCACTCGACGAACTGAAAGATTTAGAAGCCGCGGATCGATTTGGTCGGCGGTTTTTCTTCGATCATTTCCGATGCGATATCCATCGCCATTCCGGGCAAACCAAGGTGCTTGCATGCACGATTGGTGATCATCCGCCCGCGTTTGGTGCGTGCGAGGAAACCGATTTGCAGAAGGTACGGCTCAATGACATCTTCGAGTGTGCCGGTGTCTT
>JAESSR010000115.1 GCA_016764015.1 Phycisphaerales bacterium | reverse complement strand
CCGTTCGCGTTGACGAACTATGTGATGAGCGTGTCGGGCGTGAAGCTTGTGCCGTTCTTGATCGCGACGGTCGTGGGGATGGCTCCTCGGACATTGGCCGCCGTCTGGATTGGCTCGCAGGTGAGCTCGTGGGACGAGGTTCACAAGCCCAAATGGCTGATGATTGGCGGGATTGTGTTCACGGTCGTATTGCTCGTCGCGCTCGGGAAGTTGGCCAATAAAGCGATCGAAGCAGCGATCAATGCGGGCGATCTCCCGGCTGAGGAAACTGCCGATGAAACTGCCGATGAAACAGGCGGGGAAACCAAGGTTTAAACAGGCTACACTCTGGCGTGAAACCCGCAGTTGAAAACGAGTCTCAATTACAACCTGGCTTACAAAGCAGAGGCGCGGCCAATGCGTCTGTAATTGAATCAAAGCCGATTCAGAATGAATTGAATAAGTCGGATATTGCTCAAATCGACTCCAACTCTACGCGCCATCAAGAGTTGACAGTGCTCAACAATGAGTGTGCATCACATGGTTCGGTGCTGAGTCAGGCCGCCTGTGTGATGGTTGGGGCTCGGTTGCATGCGAGCGAAAAAGCAAACGGGCGTCGGCTTGGGAACCAAGCGCTTCATTGGGGCGTGCTGTTTGTCGGTGCGTTGATCTCGTTGCCGATTGTGATGCCGACGCTTTCGCAGGGGTCGCAAGATTGGATGAATAGCCATCTTTTGCAATCGCCGGGGAACTGGAAGCTGTTGGTATTGATGTTGAGTTCATCGAGCTTGTTGGCGTATGGGTTTGTCAATCGGCTCGGCACCGAGCGCGTTCATGGCGGGTGCGCGATGTTGCGTCGGCTTGGGCCGGCGGCGATCCTCGGTGTCGCGTGGTCAACCATTCCATCATTCGCAGGCGTGATGCTGGTGCTCAATATGGAGCCAATTCGGCTTGCGTTGATCGGTGATGGATCAAGCACTGTGCATATGGCGACTGGGATGTCGGTATATTTGGTCGGGTTTGTATTGCTCGCGGGCTTTGGGTGTTTGCCTACGGTTTCGCAGGCGATCCTCGCGGGGTACGCCTTTGGCGTGCCGATGGGATTAGGTTTGGCGCTCTTCGGCTTTGGCGGGGCATCGTTGATTGGCTATGAGCTTGTCGGGCGAATCGCTCGCGGTCGAGTCGAAGAAGAACTTCAGCGTAAACCCAAGGCCGCGATGTTGCGTGATGCGTTGGTGCGCGCGAATCCGATCCAAGCGTTCATTTTAGTGACGCTTTTGAGAGCATCGCCGAGTGCGCCCTTTGCGTTGACGAACTTGTTGCTCGGCTCACTTGGTGTTTCGCGGAAGGTATTCTTCTTCGGGACGATCATCGGGATGCTGCCGAGGACATTGGCGGCGGTGTTGATCGGGCAGCAGTTCACCGGCTGGAATGGCGGGATCGATAAGCCGAGATGGATGATCATAGCTGGGATCGTTGCGGTGATTGTGCTGGTGGTGCTGGTGTCGAAGATCGCAGCCAAGGCGCTCAAGCGGGTTGCGGATCACACAGTGCAAGGGCATGAGTCACCTGTAATATCTGCTTGATTTATAGTTCTTTGGTGCCGTGATTAAAATCTCGTAGAGATTTCTAACCACGCTTTTTCGGCTATGAACAGACCAAAACATGGTTAGAAAATCCTTTGGATTTTTAACCATGGCACCAAGCGAAAGAGGGGAGGGCGAAGGATGGTTTATATGGGGTCTTTGAGCAGTTGTACCAGGATAATCATGAAGCTCATCAGCGTGAAGTTGTGGAGGAAATGGGCGGTCATTGGTGCGATAAGTGAGCCTCGCCATTCGCGCATGAAGGCGAACATGAACCCGAGTGCGATCAGCGGGGCGACCATCAATGGGCCATTATTGTGCATGTATCCGAAGAGGAAGGCGCTCAATAATGCCGCGAATACCCAGTGCATCGAGCTGCGCAGATGGCGAAAGAGTGCGCCGCGGAAGATTGTTTCTTCGACGATCGGTGCCCATGTGGTTGCGAGGATAAAGAACATAATGATGACGGATTTATTGCCTGATGCAACAAGCTCAAAGATCGGATTGGTGAGTGACTCGGGTTCTTGTGGGACGCCGTTGTTTTGTGCGAGTGAGATTGCTTCTCGTGTAATAAGCAGTATGGCAGTAATCAGAATGCCGATGATGAAGAGCGGGATCGAAGCGATGTAGGCGATGATTCCGATGCCGATTTCTTTGAGCACGCCTTCGCCGGTGTGCCATCCGATGGCTTTTCGCCATCTTTGAGATTTCATGCCTCGCGCCAAACCCCAGAGCACGGTGAGCAGCAAGAGCCACTGGGCGACGAGCGAATACTTCATGAGTTCTGGTCTTGAAGAGTTAGCGACAAAGAATGTCGCGATGAACATCACCAAGAATGCGCCGACGAAGAGGCAATAGGTTTCGAGGAAGATGCTGCCGCCTTTGGCGGGGACATGGTTGCGGAGTTTTATTTTTCCAGAAGCCAGTTGGATGATTCCAAAGATGAGCAAACAAGTTCCAGCAATGGAAAAGAAAACAGCGCCAAGAATGGATACAAAACCAAAGGCAATGAGCCATCCGCCGCCGGTGATCAAAGGCTGGCGAAGTGGATCGGTATTGCTGAGCCCGTGGGTGAGCGCGACTTTGCCAATCAATCCATAGCGATCGGTGAGCTGCTGACGGTATTGAGGCTCAAGGGCATCAACCCCGATGAGGTAGAGCACCTCGAGTGTGGTGAGTTCGTCGATAATCAGGTTGTCAGCTAGTACCTGAATCTGTACATTATTTTCATCTTGATCTTTATCATCTTTATCATCATTTTCATCATCGGGCGTGACGGTGATGAGTTCGTTTTGCAGAATATGGATTCTGTCGAGTGCTGCCTCGGTGCCTTCAAACTCGGCGACCAGCATAATGAGCCGAATACGATCTTCAGCCGCGAACAAGGTTGAGCCGTTGTCGATCTTTGAAATGATCGGCGTGGGCTGATTCTTGAACATTTCGAAGTTTTTCAAGAAGAGTCGGCCCATCAGATCAACACCGCCATAGCTTCCGGGGGCGGATTGGTCTGGTTGGAGAACGATGGGGGCGGGTGCTTTGCCGAGGAGTGTTTTGAACTTAAAATCTTCGCTTGTGTTCTGCCAGACAATCACACAAGCGACAACCAGAACTGTGAGAAGCAATGCCAATAGCCGGGTGCCCAATGACCCAGGATCGGCAGGGTCGATCGGGTTGCCTTGCTTGGTGACTGGCGACGGCAGATTGTGTCTCATCGCATCAGCCACGGGCGACCAAGCGGTATCGAGCTGAGGCTTATGATCGTTCGTGTTTTCGTTCGGATTGGTGTTCATAAGGTATCGATTTTGATGAGAATAAAACGAAAACTGGGTGAATGCTCACATATCGGTTGAATTGTGACCGTGTCCTGATCTTGTTTATTGGGATTGGATACGCTTTGGTTGCTCGAAAGTGTGTGGTTGACGGTTGTATGGGTTGACCCGGATAGATCGCGAGCCTAATTTACCCTCCCAGCACGATTTGTGTGTCCGGGATTGATATGACAAACATGCAGATTTGGCCAAGTACCTCATCTGTCCGCCCTGCCCGGTAGGCAGCGTTTCAAGCACGACCACGGTCGCTGCTGATCTTCGTGACGGCTCGTTGAGCAAGTTGAGGAGACCGGGAGTGATTCATAGCGTGCAGGATTTGAATCGAAAGAATAGGAGTTGGATCATGGGAACAACAAAGAAGCACACACACCTGCGTCGCCAGACATTCGTCGCGAAGAAGGGCGAGTTCGTCAAACAATGGCGCATTGTCGATGCGACCGATCAGCGTCTTGGGCGGATGGCGACCGAGATCGCAACCGTGCTCATGGGCAAGCATCGCCCGGAGTACACCCCGCATGTTGACAGCGGCGATTTTGTTATCGTCACCAACGCATCAAAGGTTGCACTCTCTGGTCGTAAGGCCGAGCAGAAGCTCCGTTTGACTTACTCGGGCTACCCGGGTGGTCAGAGTGCAGAGTCCTACGGACATCTCCGCGATCGTAAGCCTGAGTTTCTGATCGAAGAAGCCGTGTGCCGTATGTTGCCTAAGAGTCGTCTTGGTCGCGTGATGCTCAAGAAGCTCAAGGTGTATGCGGGTGAAGATCACCCACATGTCGGCGTTAACGCAATCAAACTCTAAGACTTGTACACACAAGATACACAGATAACACACCCTGCCCAAAGCGCTTTGGCATGTGATCAAACGCGTGGATGCGGGCAGTGAACGAAAGGTAGAATACTTATGGCAGGTTACGAAACCACCATCACCAATCCAGAGTTGGCAGGCGAGAATGTCGCTGGCCCAGAAGTCACCCAACAAGCCGTCCGCGTGCTTCCAGATCCAAAGCCGGCTGACAAGCACGGCTGGTGGTGGGGCACCGGCAGGCGGAAGTCTGCGGTCGCACGCGTGCGTTTCCGTCCTTCACAAGAAGCGGACAAAGGTGAGTTGAAGATTCAGATCAACCGTAAGAAGTTTAAGACGATTGAAGAGTACTTCTCAGAGATGCAAGATCGCGCCGACGCGGTTTCAGCACTCAAGCTCACCAACACCGAAGGCAAGTTCGATATCTTCGTTCGCGTGCACGGCGGCGGGTACATGGGACAGTCGCAGGCTATCCGCTTGGGCATCTCGCGTGCGTTGGTTGGATACGATCCAAACTTCGATACCCCATTGCGTGCAGCCGGGTTCTTGACCCGCGATGCTCGTAAGGTCGAACGCAAGAAGTATGGCCAGCCCGGTGCTCGCGCCCGCTTCCAGTTCTCGAAGCGTTAATCTGTTTCGAATACAGACCCAATACAGACAATGGGTATATTTACCCAACCTGTATAGTCAAAGTATACACACCAGCCCGGATAACTCTGGGCTGGTTTTTTACATGTGTTGTACAAAGCGGGTACAGTCTCTTTGTGCGTGTGCGTTCTTTGAAGATTCAGAACTTGGTGAGTGGTCATGCGATCGGTTTGGCAACTGGTGGTTCGCTGGTGTTGATTGTGTTTGGGATCGTGCTGATCGTTGCGGTTGGTCGGCTCAATGATGTCCCCGATTGGTGGACGCGGGCGGACAGCTTTGATGCGAAGAGTTCAGCGACGATTGAGCGGGCGGAAGAGCTTGAAAACGCGATCACGACCCAGTTGACGATGGTTCGTGATGTGGATGATCCGCGTTGGTCTGTTGGGATCAACCCGGAACAAGCGAATGCCTGGTTGGGCGCACGATTGAAAGAAACTATTCTCACACATCAGGGTGAGGATGCTTGGCCGGGTGAGATTGATCGGGTGCGGATCGGGATCGAGAACGACCAACTCATTATTGGTGCTCGCACAGCGTCGGCATCTGGATCGGTGATTGTGTGGGCCAAGCTCGCATTGAGAATCGACGAGCAAGGGGATCTTGTGCTCAAGGTGCACTCAGCGCATGCCGGTAGGACCAGGCTGCCAGTGCGGGCGATGGGGTTTATTGGGAGTTGGCATCACAGCGATTCAGTATTCCGGGTTGGATCAGGGCAACTTGAACTCGGCGATGGGCGAGTTGCACAACTGCTCGCTTTGCGGGTGTACGAGGGGCGCTTAGAGATTGTGATGGAAACACGCGTTCAAGACTAAACAAGAACGGACGGCTTCTGTGATTTTCGAATCGTGGAATCAATCAGCTTGCGCGCGCCGGGAGTTTGGATCGTGCGGATGGTGTCGGCGTGCTGATCGAAGAGTTGTTTGAACTGTGGGTCACGATTGAGTGTGTGCTCGATGGATTGGATAATCGACGCGGTGTTGGCCTTGAGATTCTTTGATCGAAAGAGTGTTGCGATCAATGCTGCGCCCAAGACCAGTGGTCCTTGAGCAGGGGCGGGGATCCAAGGGGCAATGGCATCGGCAGCCATCGTGAATGAATCGGTTGGGTTCTGTGCTTCTTCAATGACGAGATCGGCGCGGGCGATCGCGGTGTTGAGCAGTTGGATCTTTGCTGATGCGCTGGCGATTGCAGCGTC
Source organism: Phycisphaerales bacterium (assembly GCA_016764015.1). Next base: position 8,532 of record JAESSR010000115.1, on the reverse strand, counting down.
AAGAAGACTCGCTTGAGGAGATGAATCTTGGGTTTGTTGACGCTGAGATTCAAGATCATTGAGCTGGGTTTGGAGGGTCGATTCAACTGCTTGTGCCTTTTCTCGCCAGGCAGCACTCTGGGCGAAGGCACCTTGTAGATCGGTGCATCCGGTTTGGGTGAAGAGTGTCATCGCAAAGATGATGAGCATTCCGAGTTGTTTCCATGTGTGGTTCTGTTTCATATCGATCTCCTCGCGTGTATATCTGCAGACAACCGCCACGCGATTGGTTGTTCGCTGGTGGGTGTGATATGTGCGGGGGGAACGGTTCGATATGATCGAGCCGATGGGTGGGGAATGGTAGAAGGAAATTAACAGACAAAGAGAACTACGCGATCGAGTGCACGGTAATGGCGCACGAAAGTGTTGAGTAGGGTGTAGATATGTATCAATGATGATGATTTATGAATCGGCTTGATCCATGATTGCTCGCGCGGCTTGGTGGGCCAACGCGTGTCCGGATTTGATCGCGGTGACTTTGGCGCACAGCGGGCGGTTGGTCAAGGCGAGATCGCCGATGAGATCGAGGAGTTTGTGGAGAGCGCACTCATCGGGGTGGCGATAGGTGTTGTCGATTGGTCCCGTGTCACCAATGACGAGCATGTCTTTAGGGCTCAGGTGTTTGAACATTCCTGCGTTGGTCAATGCGTCGGCTTCATGCTTGAGGCAGAAGGTTCGTGCTTGGGCGATACGATTGGCGTAGTCATTTGGATCGCCATTCCAGGTGACGGTTGCTGAGGGGATGGATTGGTTTGGGTAGTCGAGTGTGTAGGTGTAGCTCGGTGAGTCGGCGGGTTCGATGGTGATTGATGAATCGTTCTCTTCGATGATGATCGGGGTTGTGACTTTGATGGGCTCGATGTCGGAGTGGAGTGCATTGATGCCGACTTGATTGATGGCGTTGACAAAGTCGAGTGCTGAGCCATCGAGGATGGGGAGTTCGCAGTGGGCGTTTGGAGTGTCGATTGATATTGATGCGTCGGTGATGCCGAGCCCTGCGAGGGCCGAGAGCAGGTGCTCGATGGTGGCGATGGTGCAGTTGTCTGTTCCTACGCTTGTGCAGCGGGGTTTGATGTGGGCGAAGGCGGTGTGCACCGGGCGGGCAGACAGGAAATCGATTGTTGCCGGGATCGTTGTGTGTGCGTGATGAAAAACGATCCCGGATTGATCGGTTGATGGGGCGATGGTCAGCGAGATCGGTTGGGCAGAAAAAAGCCCGATGCCTGAGAGTTGGATCGTGTTGTCGATGGTTGTTCGTTGCACGACGATTTATTCCGGTATTAGGAATGCTCAAGAAGATTTGTAGTCAGGGTCGATTTTTTTGAGTGACTTGTCAACCCGTCGGCAGAACTTGGCGAGGTTGCGTTGTGCTGCGATGTTGGCCATCGCGATCCGTGCGGGCATAGCGGGGGCGCCGAGGACTGTTTCGCCGTCGTTGATGGTATCAAGGACGGCGGATCCACCCGCGATTTTTACATCCTTACCCACGGTTGCTTGGTCATTGAGGACAACTGCTCCGCCAACCATAGTACGATCGCCGATGCTTGCTGAGCCGCCGAGGGCTGTGCGCCCGCAGATGAGGACATCGTTGCCGACAATGCAGTTGTGGGCGATGTGGACCTGGTTGTCGATTTTGGTGCGGTTCCCGACTTTGGTGACGCCGAACTTGGCGCGATCGATTGTTGAGTTAGCACCGATCTCTACATCATCACCGATTTCGACCGATCCTATTTGCGGGACTTTGGTGACCGGGCGATCTTTGGTTGCGGTGAGGAATCCGAATCCGTCGGCTCCGATGACGGCGTTGGCGAAGATGAGTCCGCGGCTTCCGATTGTGCAGCGATCGCCAATGACGACGCCGGGGTGGATGAATGAATCTTCGCCTACGGATGCGTCTTGCCCGATATAGATGTTGGCAAGGAGTACCGTGCCTGAGCCTACGGTTGCGTCTTTGCAGACGACACATCCTGGCCCTACGGATGCGGCTGGGTGGATGTTGGCATCAGGGTCAACAACCGCGTTGGGATGGATACCAACAGGTGGTTTTGCGGGCGGCGGGTTGATCGCGTTGAGGATTTTGACCATAGCGACATCGGCGTCTTGCACAAAGATGAGGGCGCGATTTTCAGGATCATGGTCAGGGACTTCGATGCCTTTGGTGACGAGGGCGGCGGGGCAGTTTGAATCTGCCCAGAGCTTGGCGAAGCTTTGTGCGCGGATGAATGTGAGTGCGCCCTGAGATCCGTCCTTAATCGGCGCGAGTGTGTTGAGCACGATATCTGGGTTGCCGACAAGTTCACCATCGACCATCTTGGCGAGGTCGTCGGCCCGTATCGAGACTTGTGTGAGATCTGCGTCCATTGTGTGCTCGGGGCTCATTGTCATGTTTGTCACAACTCTAAATCAGTATGGGATTATGGAGTGGTGAACTCGGCGTTCATCAGGGTGACGACTTGGTTGGTGATGTCAGCACTTTCGTGGTGGTAGATCACGCTTCGTGAGACGATTGAGCGGTAGACATCGGCGAAGGGGATATCTTCGGTGATCGGGAAGAGTGAGTCATCGAAGAGGACGATGTCGTATCCTTCGCGTTCGGCGATCCGGGAGATGGCGTCAGTCACTTTGTTGTACATTTCTCTGGTGACATTTCCGCGATCGACGGAGAGCATTTGGTTGAGGATTTCGCCTCGGAACTTGAGGAGTCCGCGTGTTTCGAGGAGCTGGCGACCCTTTTCTTTGTACGCGTTTGTGCCACTCTTCATATCGGTAAGATCAGCTTCGAGCACGCGGAGTTGGGCTTCAACCTCATCGATTTGTGCTTGGCGTGCGTTCTTGTTGATCTCAAGCTCGCCTTCGCGGTATTCGCGTTCTTTGAGCTGATCGATTATTTCAACAATATCTACGGTTGCGATTGCGGATGGCTGGGCTGTGGGGCGGACGGCGTTGGCGCCGGCTTGCCAAGCGAAGGCTGCGACCAGGATCGCGATCGCTGGGATGAGTGGGTGGATAGATCTAGTGTGATTTGAGAACATGCGATAAACCTCCGTGCGTATCAAAGTGATTGTCTCTGACTTGTTTCATCTGACTTGTTTCAATGGTATACCCGCACTGGATACGCCGGTTGACACTCAACTGATGATTGTATGCGAGTATCTGCTTAAACAGGGCTTGGCAGCAGCGATTGTTGCTTTGTAGGGATGATTTTGGTGCGGTTGGTTGGGTTGTTTAGTTGAATGGCAGGTCGACAGTGAAAGTGAAGAGGCGTTCATCGTCATCTTCTTCTTTGAGAATCGGGAACCCGAAGTCAAAGGCGAGCGGTGCTGGGCTCAGCGCGGGGACATGGAAACGGATGCCAAAACCAACGGAGACACGCAGCTCATCGAACCCAGGATTAAACGAAACGGTACCCGCGTCAATAAATGCTACGAGCGAGAATATATCTTCATAGATTGGCTGTTCGATCTGAGCGCTGACGAATGCTTGGAATGTGCCGCCGACGGAGTCTTCGGAGGGTAAGCCGTTATCGTTGCGGATGCCTTTGGGTGAGACGGTTCGGAAATCGAATCCTCGGAAGCTTTGCCCGCCCATATAGAAGCGTTCGTAGGTGGGGGCATTCTCTCTGCCTTGGGGGATGTAGCCCAGGCGTCCACGCAGGTTGAGTATGGTGGACCGTCCGAGGTAGTCTTCGCGGAGGGGGATGAATGTTGATTGGGTGACGGTAAGTTTGGTGAACTCGAAGTCGCCGGCTACTTGTTCGAGCGAGATGCTGGTGCGCGAGCCTTTGGTTGGGCGGGTGAGCGAATCGAGTGTTGTGCGTTGGAGCCCGGCTTTGAGCCCAATGAGCAGGTTCGCATCTTCGACCGCGAAGATATCGACCGGACGGTCCGCTTCGATGTCTGAGAGTTCTACTTGTTCAGCGCGGAGGGTGAGGTTGCCGTTCCAACGGGTGCCAAATCGTCTGCCGAGCCCGAAGCGTGCGCCGAGGCGTTGTTCGTCGAACTCATCAAAGTCGCGGTTGCGGAAGAAGAGATTCGCCGATCCTGAGTAGCTTGATTCATTAAGGAACGGTTCGGTGAGCCCGATGGAGTAGGTTTGTACGCGGTTGCCCGGGAGCATTTCGATCTGGAAGGTTTGCCCGCCGCCTCGGAAGGCGCGACCGGAGAAGAACTCGCCGGGCGAGTCTGGGGTGTCGCGGACATCGAAGTTGCGCTGGGTGAGTGCGATGCGTCCGATGATGCCAGAGTCTGAGGAGACGGCCCCGCCGATATCGAATGAGCCGGTGTTGGTCTCTTCGATCTCGATAAGCACATCGCGATAGTTGGATTCGTCTGTTGGATCAAGCGTGATGCGTGTGCGTGGGTCTTTGGGGTGTGGGGCCTTTGGTCTTGATGCGCGTGGGAGGAACTCGTCGTCCCAGACCTCGGCGAAGAACTCGACGCCGGGCTCTTGGGGGGTGATTTTGGCACCTGAGCGAGCGTTGAAGAGTTGGAGTCTTCGTAGGCGGGTTTTGGAGCGGTTCATCGCGGTGGTATCGAGCGGGCGTGTTGGGCGGATTTCGATATGTCGGCGGATGACCTCTTGGCGAGTGAGGTGGTTGCCTTGGATGATGATCTCGCCGGCGAGGTAGCGGTTGCCCTCGTTGATGACCACGATCAGGTCAACCAAAGGCTGGGTCGGGTCTCTTTTTTCGATCCGGAAAATGTTGCGAGCATTGGTGTCGGCTGCATCAACATAGCCCATCTGCCCGTAGGCGGAACGGATGGTGTTGATCGAGTTGTTGAGCTCACGGACGGAATATACATCGCCAGCTTTGATACTGATGAGCCCGGCGATCTGGGCCTGGTTAAAGACTGGCGGGTTGTCATCTTCGGATTCGATACTGATCTGGATCGAGCGGAGCGTGAAGAGCGGGCCTTCTTCGATGAGGTAGGTGACGATGGTTTCTCTGCCGTTGGGTGCGGGTTGGATCAATCGGTCTGCTCTGATGTCGAGGTACCCGCGGTTTTTATAGAACTCGATTAGGTTGGCGATATCCGCATCGAGTTTGTCATCGTCGAGCTGACCCTTGCGGAAGAATGAGGATGTCTTGGTGTTGACTTCTCGGCGGAGTTGTTTGGTGGTGAATGATTCGTGCCCGGAGAAGCGGATTGCGGTGACCTTGAGTCGATCGCCTTCGAGCACGCGGAAAAGGACTAAGCCGGTGTCATCAAGTTCGTCTTCATCGACCAAGACGCGTGCGTGGTAGTATCCTTTTTGGCGGTAGATATTTTCGATGCGTCGGGCGGAGCGTTCGATCTGAAATCGATCGATGGGGGTGCCTGTGACGACATCGACAACCGCTGAGAGCTGGGCATCGTTGAGTTGTTCGTTGCCTACGACCTGTACATCAATGACGAGTCGGCGTTCGAGGACTTCAAAGACGAGTTCGATAGAGCCGTCGTCGTTGATCCCGGCGAAGACTTCGATGCGAGAGAATGAACCGAGCCGATTGAGCCTACGGATATCATCACGGACAGTCTGGGCATCAAAGACGGTGCCCGGGCGAGATCGGATGTTGTTGATCGCTTCTTGCTGGGCTTCGATGGTGAGGATGGATTCCTCGTTGTTGATGATCACTGGGCGTACGAGAACGGTGCTGATCATCCGGTGCTCGTAGATCGCCATGTCTTGGGCAGCATCTGGCTGGTTGAGAGACGATCCATTTGGCGCAGTACTGGCGGGTTGCATCGCGTTGGCTGGGGTGCACAGCCCGATCGAGGCGCCTGCAAGCGCAGCGATCGCAAGGAGGCGAGCGGATGGTGAGAATGGGTTGTGTGTGATCTTGAGCAACATAAACCTCTTGGTGTGGACGATACCCGGCTTGCACGCACAACACAAATCAAAGCACGGTTTGGAGGCATTTGTTTTGATGAATTCCTGTGCGGTTTCTTGACTGGCGAGAGCAAGATCAACTATTGGAGGAGGATAGAGTATTCACCCGATGCATGGATGCGTCTATGGAGATGAGAGGGAGCTCTTTGAAAAATCACGATCTGTTCAACACTCTGGTATACCGATCGGTTGATGATCTGTCGGCTTGGACCCGCGTCAAGCGTGGGCTTATGGTCGCTATTGGGTGCGGGTGCGCGGTGCTGGGTTGTGTGCTCGTGGTGACGATAGTCCGCCCAGAGATGCTCCAAACAATGAGCACGCTTGAGTTGGGTGTCATCATTGGGTTGGTGGGTTTGCCAGTGTTGACTATTCTGAGTGTTCGGCTCGACCGATTGGTTGTAAGCCGTTCAAGAGCAGTAGGTTGTGTGCAAAATCAAGCGAACAACGACAGTGTAGTGCACACACTGGTCGCTCATGGTGCTCATAGCCGAGGGATTCGGGTTGCTCATCATGTGCGGGTTGCTGAAACAACAGAGCCGGCATTGAGTGAACAAGCTGATGTATTTGAGAAAAAATCACGCGAACCGGTTGAGGCTGCGTGATCGCTGATTGTACTTAACTTGTTTGATATCAACGAGTACTGTTAACTCAGGTTGACAGGCATCACTACATAGAGGAAGTCGTTCCCGGCTTTGAACAAGCCCGGCTTGTTTGATGCTTTGAGTTCGATCATGATTTCTGGATCTTGGATGACCTTGAGGGCATCGGTAATGAAAGTGGGGTTGAACCCGATTTCGATGTCGTCGCCGTCGTATGCGACGAGATCGACCTTGATGTTGGCTTCGCCCATTTCTGGTGCTCGGCTCGAAAGCTCGAGTTGTTTGTTTTCAGCGGTGAATGACAGGCGGACGCCTCGGGATTCTTCATTGGTGAGCAGGGCTGCCCGCTTGACCGCTGAGGCGAGTGTATCGCGGTTGAAGGTGACTTTGATATCGAGATCGCGGGGGATGACATCATCGTATGGGGGGAAGGTGCCTTCAACGAGGTTGGTGGTGAGGACTGCTCGTGAGTCTGCGGGTTCGTCGCCGAAGGCGAAGACTGCTTGGTTGTCGGTGATCGCGACATGGACGGGTTCGTCGTTGTCGGAGGTGAGTTTCTGGATCATCGAGAGGGCTTTGGATGGGATGATGCATTGTGAATCTTCGCCATCGGCACTGATTGAAACGGATGATTTGGCGAGTCTGCGTCCATCGGTTGCGATCATGTTGAGCTTTTTGCCCTCACGAACCATGAGCACGCCATTGATTGCGTAGCGGGAGTTTTCGCGAGCCGCAGCGAAGAGTGTGCGAGTGATGAGCGAATCGATCACACCGGCTTGTGTTGTGAAGAGTGATTTGGCAGCTGCCGACGCAGCGGAGCCTTCGGCGATTGCTTTGTAGCTTGCGAGTTCGGGGAAGTCGGCAGGATCGAACCCGTGGAGGGAGAAGAGTGCGTCTTCGCCTTTGATTTTGGTAGTTTCGCCTGCGGTTTCAAGGGTGAGTGTGGACTCGTTGTCTTCGGCGGAAATGATCTGGCGGAGTTTGTCCGATGGGATCAGTGCAGAGCCTTCTTCGGCGACATCGACGCGTCCTATGCGGACGGTGAGGGATATCTCTGCATCGGTGCCTGAGAGTGTGAGCTCGGCGCCTTCGTCGTTTTTTGTTGCGACGAGTTTGATGCAGGTGAGCTGGGGTCTCGGCGAGCGTGATGCGACGACGCTTGAGACTTGGTTGACGGCTTCGAGCAATGCAGCTCGTTCACAGATGACTTTCATCGCACAACTCCACTTGGTGCCCGTGTTTGAGAATTGGTGGGCGTGTGTTCTTTGGTGTTCTTTCAGTGCCAATGATAGGCGAATGAAGAGATTTAGAGGCTATATCCTGTGGATCATCATAGGAAAATCGCAAGGGATAGTGGGTCGATAGTCGTGATTGTTGTGGTCGATGGAGACAATTGGGGATAGCTTGTGGATGAACAGAGCAAATAGCACGCCAAATGGAGAATTGCGTCTGATTCAAGGGTTGGCACCGTGTGTTGGAAGCTGGATTGCGCTAGGATGAATCTACAATTTGAATGTACGCCACGCCGTGCTCTAGGAACCTAACTCCTCGTGTAGAGGCGCGGAGAATCCATAGAAGCCACGGCGTTTGTCGTTTTGAAGCGCAATTATCGGTCGGTATTTCAAACCGATCGTTCAACAAGAAGGATAGAGCTATGTCATATGAAGCCGCAGTGCACGCACAAGCATTGGAACTTGATCGGTTGAGCCTTGAGATGACCGCTGCATCGGGGACGGGTCATCCAACCACCGCGATGAGTATTGGACACATTGTCACTACCTTGATGTTTTCATCGATGCGTTGGAGCCCGGATTATCCCAACTATCCGACCTCAGATCGCTTGGTTCTTTCTGCGGGTCATGCGGTGCCTGCGGTGTACGCGGCGATGGCAACCCTTGGTGTTGTTGTTGGAAAAGATGAAGACAAACGCAAGCTGAGTGTTGATGACTTGTCCACATTGCGTGAATGGGATTCGGTGCTTGACGGGCATCCGAACCCGATGGAAGGCGTTGATTTCTTTGAT
>JAESSR010000114.1 GCA_016764015.1 Phycisphaerales bacterium | reverse complement strand
GCGACACCCGTTCGAGTGTCCGCGTCATCGGCAACCCGACAATCGAAGTCTCATCGCCCGTAAACTCGATCGGCCAACCCGCTGCCAATCGTTCGGTGATGTTGTACGCCCCGGCTTTGCCTCGCCATTGTTCGGAGTCAAGATACTCCTCGATCTGCTCATCGGAGATCACCCCAACGGTGACGACTGACTGATCTACAAACAAATCACGCCGATCCCCATTGGCATCAAGCAATGCAACGCCGGTAAGCACTTCATGAGTCGCATCGCTCATCATCTCGATGATTTGCTTGGCATGCTCCCGATCTTCAGGCTGCCCGATGATCTCGCCGTTATGCACGCACACCGTGTCCGCCCCGATGACGACTATCTGGGCATCGATTGCTTCATCTTGTATAGTCCGAGCACTCGATGACGCTTTGAGAAACGCCAGTGCCGCGACCCATTCCCACGCATTGACATGCTCGCTAGGAACCAGCTCACCATCATCAACCTGCGCCGGGGCCACTCGATGCTCAACACCCACCGCTTCGAGCATCGCCCGACGCCGTGGCGATGCACTCGCCAGCACAATGTGAGGCATCGGCTGATCGCTAGTAGATTGAAATATGGGGATATCTGGATTCATGTACTCTGCCTAAAGGGTGTGTACCTGAATATACCCTCTCGTCCCACCAAAGGTTCAACAATCCAGCAAATCAGCCAGTACTTCATGAACACTTTATCAATCACCATGAATACTTGGAGTCCACAAAAAAGCACCCCACATTTCTGTGGGGCGCTTGAAGTCTTACGACTGGTTTGAAGTTCAACCTTGCTGAGCAAATAGTTGAGCAAACCGTCGAGCAATCCTGATGGATTACTCGTAAAGGTTTGTTGCTTCAGTTTCGATAACTGGAATCTTCAAACGAGCGGATGTCATTTCAACACCGAAGCGAGCATCGTCATTGGCGTTTGCACGAATAGTGATGCGCCAGCTGATGGATGCACCCGGAGCCAATGGGCCCGATGGTGCGAAGGTGACGACCTGGCCTGATGCCGAGCCACTGGTTGCACCGGTTGCAGAAACGAATGTTTCTGAAGCTGGGAGTGTACCAATGATCTGGATATCGGTATCAGGAGCGGTACCCTGGTTAGTGACCGTAATCACATAAGTGGTTTCCTGTCCAACTTCGACGGGGTCAGTGATGTCAACAACTTCAAGGAGGATCGCTGGGATACCCTTGAGCACTGTTGTACAACGATCCGAGACCGAATCAGCACATGAAGCGTTGCCGGTGACGGTTGAGCTGTAAGCGCCGGTGTTTGAAGCACTGACAGTCATTGAGAAGTTCTTGGATGCACCTGGGTTCATTGAACCGAAGTCCCAAACAACATTCGAGCCAACGACACGCCCGCCGTTGCTTGCGCGAACGACTGTGGTGCCTGATGGGATCGATGCCGAAGCGGTCGAGGTGTTTGCAACGCCGTCGCCAACATTCTCGATTGAGTAGTTGTATGAGAAGTTGCGGCCGAGGAACTGTGACTCTGAACATTCAACTTCGACTGCCATTTCTGGAGCGGTGATGACTGTTGTGGTCTCATCAGCATTGGCTTCGAGCCCGTCTGCTGAGGCAAACGCTGGACTCTCGAAAGTGCCGGTTGTTGATGCGTTTGCACGCACTTCGAATGCCTTGGATTCGCCAGCGGCAAGGGTGCCCACTGGGATGTTGACCGAGCGTGAGCCGTTGGTCATCGCCAAGCCGTTTGGAAGGGTGTCCTTGATGACAACATTTGTTGCCTCGCCAGTACCCGAGTTCTTCACAACATAGCGAAGAACGATCACATCACACTGGAGCGCTCGTTCGGTCGCGGTCTTGGTGAGCGCGAGTGCAGGCTCTACAACCTTGACGGTAGCGCAAAGGAAGTTGTTGTATGAAACAGTGATACAGTCCGAAGCAACGCCGACCTGCTCAGCCGAGCCGCTCAGGTTGATGACCTTGGTCTGCCCTGGACCGAAGTCACCCATCGCCCAGTTCATTGAACCATCGCTCATCGCACCTGATGGCTCTGAATCAGAGATTTCAAGGTTCGTAGCGCTGTTCATCATCACCATGACATTCTGAAGATCAGCATTGGTCAGGTTGGTGATATGGTATGAAAAATCAAACTCTTGCCCTTTGCGGACTTCGTTTGGCATGACCTGATGAACGAGCAAAGCACTGGACTTTGGATCGCCGGTTGGGAATGCCATCCGTGATGCGGATTCATCTGCACCCAAACGAGGGGAGTAGTGCCCCCACATGCTTGAGCTCTTTGGGGCTGGTTCTGATTCACGAACGACTTCATTATTGTCATTCTCGACTGTGCTTGTGGTGCTACACCCGGCGAGCAATGCGCCGAGCAGGATTCCTGCACCAACCTTTGTGGCATACTTTTTCATTGTGTTCCTCATATGGTTTCCAGACTCCAACATTGGAGTATTCTCTATATTCTACACGCAACCCCCACGACAGGGATCAACATCTGCTCGCAAAGACAAACGCCCTTGCAACTATTCAACTCTTCGCACATTGTGTGCGTACTCAAATAAACAAATGGTTGCCGTTCAATCAACGGCTCAACTGCGGTCAACCCACCGCAGTAAGGGGCGCGAGAGCAGGCGATCATATCGCTTCACAACCCTTACGACAAGATTTTCTAGGGAACTTCCCCCACATAGGTAAGGAATCTACGGCCTGTACAAAAACCCAATACCCGCATCGGTTATCAATGACTGAATCTCTGTTGCACCTGATACAAACTCGATTCCCAGCATCGGAACCCACACCCGCGTGAGCATCGGCCAAGCAGATCGCTCCCGTACCTTGACCCAATCTTTCCGGGTCATCAAAACTGGCGATAACCGTTCAAAGTTTGCCGGGTTTGTGAATAAATCGATCTGCTTTGAACTGATAGACTCATGATCTGCAAGTTCAATGATTTTCGTAGTTTCCATCCCATGATCCCGAATCATGCGCACAAATGCGTCCGCATTGCCGATCCCACAAACCACACGCACCGACTTCGAATCACAAGAATCCAACGGCTTGTGACCCTCTTCCCATCCATGATTTATTTTACAAAATGACCGCATCGATTCCCACACGAAGGCCGCCGTGCAAATCAATACACTCGGCGCGTGCAGATGAACCTGCTCCTTCAAACGAACAAGAGCATCAGCATCAATCAAATCAACGCGAGTGATGATAACCACATCCGCACGAGCAAGCGATTCGATCGTTTCACGCAAAAAGCCTCGCGGCAACAACGCATCGAACTCCGGCGGGCGAGACGCATCGATCAACACAATATCCACATCACGCGCAATCTTGCGATGCTGAAACCCATCATCCAAAATCACACAATCGATCTGCTCACCAGAATCAAACAACGCCTTGAGCCCTGCGATCCGATCCGGCTGGGCAACCACAGGCACACCTTCTAACGCCTCACGATGCTCGCGTTCCTCATCACCCATCTCGCCGGGCTTGGCTCCATATCCACGCATTGCAATTGCGGGCTTTTTCCCCGAATCAATCAACTGCTTTGCAACCCAATGAACCATCGGCGTCTTGCCAGTCCCACCAGCCGACAGATTCCCGATCGAAATCACAGGGACATCGAGTTTCGTCACCCCTACGCCCCGATCGTACCGCCGATTCACAAACCCGATCCCGAATCCATATACCCACGACATCACCCGCGTGATTGCGTTGGGGATTCTGGTTGGAGACTTGATTGGACTACTCATTCATATCCCTATCAACACTTTCCTCATCCATAGGCTCGGTGAGTTTGAGCGATTGACGAAACTCTGTGTGCAAGCCCTGCTTCGATTTGCGATGCAATCGGATGGTATTGATCGCATCGAGCCCAGCGAGCATCAGAATCCCCGCGATCAACGCGATCACCACCATCCACACAATCGCAAAGAGCCCGGGATCATCCGTCGAAGCGAACCCAAAGCCATACGCTGATAACGGAATCGCAAACATGCTCATCCAGCTCGATGCAGTCCTGATCCGCTTTCGGCTCGCGGGCATCATTTCTCTGGGCAACTCTTTGAGCGCAATCAAATACCCCGCCTGTACCACAAGCGCGATCAGTGCCAAAGGCAGCACAAGCCAGATTGGAGCGATTGGGTCAACGGGCATGAATACATCCTATGACGAATGATCTGGCGATCAGGCTCAGAGATCGAGAAATCGAATAATCCGCCCAACGACTGACTCCCCCCCACCTACACTCTGTGACCATGATCGACCTCAAAGCATTACGCGAAAACCCGCAACGTTTCATCGATGGCGCAGCCAAGAAAAACTACGCCCCCGATATCGACACGCTCATCAAACTCGATGAACAAAGACGCTCACTCATGAGCGAACAAGAAACTCTCCGCGCGGCTCAAAACAAGCTCTCCAAAGAAACAGGCCCGAAAATCGGTCAACTCATGGGCAAACTCAAAGGCGCTGGCGATGATGAGAAACCAGCGATTCAAGCCGAGATTGACGCCATCAAAGCCGCCCCGGCCAAGATGAAAGAGCAAATCGCAGCCCTCGATGCCAAGATCACCGAGATCGAACCCGAACTCAACGCAATCCTCCTCTCGATCCCACAGCCCGCAGACGCCGATGTCCCCGTTGGCAAAACCGCTGACGACAACATCGAGATCAGCAAATGGTCGCCGGCTGGCTGGGACTGGGACAAATCATTCGAAGCCAACAAAGGCTTTAAGCCCCGCACGCACATCGAACTCTGCGAAATGCACGGGCTCGTCGATTACCCTCGCGGCGTTAAAATCGCAGGCTCACGCTCGTATGTCCTTACCGGCGACGGCATGCGTTTGCACCAAGCGATTCTCCAGTTCGCCTTCAACACCATGATCAACGAGAACGGGTTCAAGCCAATGAGCGTGCCTGTGCTTGTGCGCGAGGAAGCCATGGTCGGCACCGGGTTCTTCCCGGGCGGACGCGACCAAGCGTATGAAATAAGCGAAACCGCTCGTGGCGGCGGACAAGACATGTTCCTCACCGGCACCGGCGAAGTTGGCTTGATGGGACTCCACCAAGACGAGATCCTCGACGAAGCTGATTTCCCGCTCAAGTATGT
>JAESSR010000113.1 GCA_016764015.1 Phycisphaerales bacterium | reverse complement strand
CCCCGGAGGCCCGGGGGAGGCGAGTGTTCGAAAAACACAAGCCGTCAGATACGGCTTAGCCTTTGGGGGCAAGCGAAGTGATCCATGCTCGAAGGAGTTCGATTTGGCGTTCGGTGAGTGGATGTGATTTTCTCAGCGGCGGCATGGCATCTTCATCCTCGCGGGGAAGTTCAACGCGGTAGATCATCTCAGAGTTATCCGGAGACCCGCGTTCGAGGATCATGGAATCTTCATCGAGCACATTGGTCAGGGTGTCGAGGCGGATGTCGCCTTTTTGTTTCTTTGGGCCGTGGCATTTGGTGCAGGAGTAGTCGAGAATTGGCTGGATAATGGTGTTGTAGGTTTCGAGGGCGGCTGGGGTGATGTTGAATTCTTGGGCTTGTGTGTCAGTTTGTGGTTCGGGCGGGTTGCCTGATGGTGGGTTGAAGATTTGTTTGAGTGGGTCGGTGAGGAAGCCTTCGCCGTGGGTGAGGGAGCCCCCGAGGTGCCCGGTGATAGAGACGGCAAGGGCAGAGGTGCAGAGGAATGCGAGGTAGATCAGGGCTGGCTTGGGTGTTGCTTTTCTGAGAGCGATCAGCAGAGCGATTGATGTAATGAGAATGAGTGCGCCCGAAACAATGCCCAGGATTCTGTGGAGGTCTACGGCAGCGGTTTCGTCGAACCCAAGGATGAGCCCAGTCGTGACGGCAACGAATGTTGACGCGAAGGCGAATCCGATGATGACCGAAGCGGATTGGCTTGGGTGGAACTGATCGGGGATTGATCTTCGGATGAGCTTGAGTTGGAGTAGGCGCGTGGATTCGATGATCGCGGCGATGGTGATCAGCGCGATGGGGAAGTGGAGCACGACGAGGTGGGTTCTTGCGATGAACTCGATGAGGTTGGTGAGCATGTTTGGACTCTTGTGGTCGTGCCGGGACTATTGAAAGCGAAAAGAAGAATATCCCTTCCGTCATGCTTCGCAGCTACCTACCCGGGCTTTCGTAGCTTTATTCGCAATTGGGCGCATGTTAGGCGGTTGTGATAGGCGCAGTTCGCGTCCACAATGTGCTCTTACCAAGGAGGAACATCATGGAACGCGAGCTTTGGACTCTTATCTTTTCATCACAGTGGACGCTTCCGCGTAGGTCGATGAGAAGTGCAGTATACACCGATTCACAGATTCTTGTTGTGTTGCTCTGGGCAGCATTGCACCACCGCCCTGTCAGTTGGGCCTCTTAGCGATGCTACTGGACTGCTGCGCAGCAGATGGAGGGGGTCTTGGTAAGTTTTTTCCATTGCCTACTGCCTATTGCCCATTGCCTTCTTCAAGAGACTGCCCGCAAAGCAACCACCACCCTCCTCAAGCACACCACTCAAGAGTCTGCTACCATCTGCAACTTGTTGGACCACATCGAGTTCAATCATTGTGCAACGATGCAAGTTCAAGAAAACAACCAGAGCAAACGGAGCTTGGAATGAAAAAACGACTTACCGGCATACTCTTGGGATCACTGCTGATGGCAGGATGCTCAGCAACTACAACGCGAAATACCGATTCTGAATCCGCGTCGGATCAAATGCAAATGCGCGATCAGGCACGATCCGTCACAATCCGAAATGGCGACGGCTCAGGAATCGCCAACTGGGATCAGGTCGTCGCGGATATGGCTTCTGCGGATGTTGTGCTCTTTGGTGAGATGCATGGGCATCCGCTGGGCTTGGCGGTAGCACAGGAACTTTGGGAAGATGTCTTAGTGCATAGTCCGACGGCTGTGTTGACGATGGAGTTCTACGAGCGCGATCAGCAGATTCATGTTGATGACTACCTTAGCGGCGTGACAACCCGTGAGCAGTTCGATAAGGCGTGCAAGAAGACTGAGAAGAATAACTATCCCGGGCATGTGCGGATGATCGATGCGGCCAAAGAAGCGGGTCGACCAGTGTTGGCTGGGAACGCGCCTCGTCGGTATGTGAGCATGGCACGCAAGCAAGGATTCGAATCACTCGAAGCGCTTGGAGCATCTCAGCAGGCGATGTTTGAGATGCCGATCGGTGATCGCGAAGGTGGGTATCAGGATCGGTTCCTGGAACTGATGAGCGGGATGGGTGATCACAGCGGCGAAGAGATCGCCGCGGGGTTCTTCCGGAGCCAATCAGTGTGGGACGCGACAATGGGCAAGAGTGTCGTTGATGGGCTGGCGATGGGCTCGCCGGTCGCCCAGGTGGTTGGCTACTTCCATGTGCAGTTCGGCAACGAACACGGTGGGAGCGGGTTGATCGATGCGGTTCGGCTGCATGGCGATCTCGATCTGAATCGTGAGCTGCGGATCGTTTCGATTATTCAGCTTGCCCGTGATGACCAAGAGTTGTTCATGGGGACGGACGATGTGCTCGATGATGAGGGCGAGATTTCTGAGGAAGGCGAGGAGTCTGACTTGGGGATTTCTACTTATGTGGTGTATGTTGGTGAGCGTGAGTAATGAAGTTGACACGGCACAGCATTGTTTTTCGAGGTTTTTCCGGGTCTGTTGTGGCGGGGGTGTTCTTCTGGCTGTCATTTGTTTTTGAAGAACACTGGGTTTCGCAGGTGCTTTGGGTGCTTGCGTTTGCTTCGTTCGTTGTTGTGCCGACGATTTTGTATAACTTGATCAAAGAGCGTGGTTAGAAATCTCTGTGAGATTTTAACCACGGCACCCAGAGAAGAGTTGCCATGAAAACGCCCGGCGGTTGGCCGGGCTTTTGTGTAGGTCAGATGTTGATCGATGGATTCGGTTTAGTCGCCTGAGCTGTAGGTGCCTCGTCTGGCGTTGTTGGAGGTGTTGGTGACGGGGACTCCTCGGAAACGGCGAGGCTCGATGGGGACCCATTCTTTGGTTGGATCGTCGTACTGTACATCGTCGAGTTCTTCGTCAGGGTATTCGACGCCGTCGCGGAGGGCGACCTTTAAGAGGCGAGAATCAGCACCGGGGACGGCCATGGTGTTGGTGAGGTTGGCTCGGCGTTTGGTTTGGTCGTAGATTTCCCACTGCATGATGTCTGGTCGGCGGGTGGTGCCTTCTTTGGCTTTGCCTGAGAGAAACCGGACGGTGACTTTTTGACCAACCGGGACATCGACTGTCCAGAGTGGTTCGTTGTCTCGTTGATCGTAGAGCGTGACGGTGAGGGGCTCGAAGGGGGTGGAGATGTAGGTGAAGGAGTCGGTCGAGCGGAAGTTCCCGCCTGGGGTATTGGAGACGAGCGATTTGATACAGCCGCTCATCAAGGTGGTCGTCAAGGTGGCCATGATGAGCATGGTTGCCAAGGTGAGTGCAGATTTGTGTGCGGTGTTCATCGAATCGGTCTCCGGGACGCTCGGATGAGCGGTAAAATCGGTCCTGTGCTCGTGTGAGTCCCTACATTGTAGGTCGTTGGGATCGTATGCGGGCATGCAGTGCGTTTATCGGTAAGATTGTGGGGAGGGGATAAGAAAAGGCAATGGGCAGTTGGCAATAGGCAATGGGGAAGAGTAAGAAAGAGGTTCAGGATGGATATAGCAAACAGTATACGGATTGGTCATGGGTACGATCTTCATCGGCTTGAGGTTCAGGCACCGGACGGGGAAGGGCGGGCGTTTGTGCTTGGGGGGGTCGAGATCGAGCATGATCGTGGGCCTGTGGCGCATTCTGATGGCGATGCATTGTTGCATGCGGTGACGGATGCATTGCTCGGAGCGATCGGGGCGCCTGATATCGGGCAGCTCTTTCCTAATGATGAGCCTCGCAATGAATCGCAGAACTCAAGCGTGTTCCTCATCGAGGCGATCAAGCGGGTGCATGATCGCGGGTTTGGGGTTGTAAATATTGATATCACCGTGATTTGTGAACGACCAAAGCTGAGCGGGCACAAAGAGATTATGCGTGCGAATGTGGCTGCAGGGCTCGGGGTGGATGTGTCGCAGGTGAATATCAAAGGCAAGACCCATGAGGGGGTCGATTCGATCGGGCGAGGCGAAGCCATCGAGGTGCATTGTGTGGTTCTGTTGGCCAAAGATGGGCAATAGGCAGTTGGCAATAGGGAATCGCAGGCTCTGCTCTCTTGTCCCTCCCTGCGCCCCGCGGGGAGGTGGCATGCGCAGCATG
>JAESSR010000112.1 GCA_016764015.1 Phycisphaerales bacterium | reverse complement strand
TGGGCATGGGCGAGCCGCTGGCCAACACCAGCGAGGTCATCCACGCCGTACGAACACTCGCGGCGCCCTGGGGGCTCGGGATTAGTGCTCGCAAGATCACCGTCTCGACCGTCGGGATGCACAAAGCGATCGAACGCCTGGCCGACGAGCTCGACCTCCCGGTCACCCTCGCGCTCTCGATCCATGCCCCCAACGACACACTCAGACGCCAGCTAATCCCATGGGCCGAGTTCACCACCATCAATCAGCTTGTTGACGCGTGCTCGATCTGGTTCCAGAAAACTGGGCGTGAGATCACGCTCGAATACATCTTGCTCGGCGGCGTAAACGATCGCCCTGAGCATGCCGTAGAGTTGGCAACGATCGTGGAAAAGCTCCGCGCAAACGTCAACCTGATCCGCTATAACGAGGTCAAAGGACTCCCCTTCGAACGCCCCAGCGGCGACGATGTCCACCATTTCCAACGCGTGCTCCGTGAGCAAGGCGTGAACTGCCATATCCGCGCCAGCCGAGGTAGAGATATCGCTGCTGCATGCGGGCAGCTCCGCCATGAGCTCGCACCCTCATAATGCAAAACGCGACCCCAACCAACCCAAACGATTACAACTGGATCAACGAGTTCCATTCGTTCACCTCGTTCCACTATCTGGTGTTGACAATCTGCCTCGGATCATTCGCAGCATTCTGTATCACCGGTCGAAAGCTCCTTAAGCACGATCTCGCTCATGGCACCAACCGAGAACAAACCTTCCGAAGAATATTGGCGTGGGCCATCATCGTCTCACAAGCATTCTTCTTTATCGGCCGATTGACCCCCGGGCGATGGGATATCCAAGACTCACTCCCGATGCACCTGTGCAGATGGGCGGTCTGGATCGCCGCGTGGGCGATGTGGAGCTTGAACCCCAAGGCTCGATCGCTGCTCCTATTCTGGGGGATCGCGCTGAGTTCGCAAGCGTTGTTCTCCCCGATGATTACCGACGGCATGGGCTCGATGGCGTTCTGGATCTATTGGATTAATCACACCCAGATCATCGGAGCAGCGATCTATGACCTTGCGGTGCTTGGGTATCGTCCAAAGCGTCGCGATCTGTACTTCGGCGCGGGTATGGGCACCGCCTATGGCATCTTTGCCGTCGCGCTCAACGCTGTGCTGGGTACAAACTACACCTACCTCGGTCAAGGCGCTCACAACGCACCTTCGCTCGTCGATCAGCTCGGCCCATATCCCCTCCGCACGGTATGGATGATTCTTGCAGGAAATATCATGTGCGTGATTGTGTATCTGTTCTCAGCGGGGATGATGAGGGTTCGGACAAAGGTGTTCAAAAAGCCTCCGCCGAGGATGTTCACTGCTGTTGATTTTCCGATTCAAAGACCAGTTTAATTTCTCGGTGGGATGGGCTTCCAGCCCGTCTCTTTGGAGTTCATCAAATAAGAGACGGGCTGGAAGCCCATCCCACCAAGAGAAGATGAGCCCATAGACCGCTCCTAGACTCTCACTCGTGGAACTCCTGATTCTCATCTTGATCGTACTCGCAATGTTCATCTCGCTACCCGCGACTTGGATCATCGTTCGGCTATCCCATCGCATCGGCGCACTCGATAGCGCACCGATCGAAGGACAGATCAAAGCCGACACGCGATCCATCCCCAACACCGGCGGCATCGCGATCGCACTCGGTATCCTCTTCCCGATGATCGCGGCTCTTGGGTTGTTTTCATTCCTCGATGCCGATGCACTCCCAAGCATCCTCGATCCGATCAAAGAACACATTCCGGGATTGAAATCTCAACTGCCTCTGGGGTGGACACTCATCGCATGCACGCTCGGCTTGCACATCCTCGGATTGATCGACGATCGCAAACCGATGGGCCCTTGGCTCAAACTGGTCATTATGCTCATCCCCGGCGCGATCTTTGCAAGCCTCTTTGATACACGACTCATGACCATGCTCGATGGGTATGTTGGCGGGCCTTGGCTGAGCATCCTCATTACGATCCTCTGGTTCGGGGTCATCATCAACGCGATGAACTTCATCGACAACATGGACGGGTTATCCGGAGGCATCGCCACCATCGCCGGATCGCTGCTTCTGGTGGCTGCGCTGCTCAACGGGCAATGGTTCGTCGGGGCGATTCTGGCGTTGTTGGTTGGCTCAACGCTCGGATTCCTCGTCTTCAACTTCCCCCCTGCCAAGATATTTATGGGCGACGGCGGATCGCTGATCCTCGGGTTGCTCTTAGCCTTCCTCACCGTGCGAACGACCTACATGCCGATCGACGAAACCGGCCCATCCGCTGGGGCGTGGTACGCAGTGTTAATGCCCCTCGTGATCTTGGCCATACCTTTATATGACTTCGTCTCCGTCACGCTGATTCGGCTCTCTCAGGGCAAAAGCCCGTTTGTAGGCGATTTACAACACTTTTCCCACCGCATGCGTGACCGTGGGCTTGGGTCTCGATCGACGATTCTCGTCATCTATGCCCTCACACTCGCGACCGGCATCTCCGGGTTGCTGATCTCTCGTGCCCAGCCTTGGCAGGCGATTGTACTGGGGATTCAGATCTTTGCGTTGATTAGTGCGATCGCACTCTTTGAATATCGCTCGCCGAGCAAGGGTACTGATGGGTGAAGAGCCGAGCAAACTCGGGACGGGGCTCGCATGGTTCGGGTTGATCGTGATGACCACGCTGGTGATGATCCGTGCAATGGTCGAGCACGATGCGTTCCCGTGGTGGAGTTCAGACCCTTTTTTATTCTCGCCTCCGATTACTGGGTTGACTCCGATCAAGGCGTTGGTGCTCAACTTGGGTGTGGTGCTGAGTTGTTGTTGCACACTCCTCGGGCTAATCATTCGCCGAGAGCAGTTTGGTAGGGTCACGGCTCTATTGATGACGCTGGGCGTCGCCATCATCGCCCACCACGGGTTCCATACCTTTGAATCTGTTGTCGAAGGCTCAAACCTGCTCGCGATTGTGAGCGTGCTGTTCATTGCTTCACTGGCACACAAACTCGGCGGCGCTCAACAGATCATCGCGGCCGTCACGCTTGGATTTGTGGTGCTCTTGGTCATCATGGGTGGCTATGAAATGTTTGTCATCCATCCCGATACAGTCGCCAACTACGAGCAAACCGGCGATTCGTTTTTGGCTGCGCGCGGATGGACTCCCGGCTCGTTCGAAGCCCTCGCCTACGAGCGCCGTCTGTATCAGGCTGAGCCGATCGCATGGTTTGGATTAACCAATGTGTTTGCGAGTTTCGCTGGCGCGGGGGCAGCCGGGCTGTTGATCTTGGGTTGGAATACACTAAAAACAGATCGAATCTCAATCGTTTTTCTCCTCAGCGGGATGATCGCGCTCGCAGGGTTGCTCATGACAGGAGCCAAGGGCGGGATCGGAGCCTTTGGGCTTGGGATGGGCTTGACCATCGCGGCTATGATCTACAAGCGTAAAAAACTTGATGGGCGCGCGATCGTTGCTCTTTGCGGGATTGTCATCCTTGGGGTGATCACCCGCGGATTCATCGGCGAACGCATCGGCGAACGCATCGGCGAACTGAGCCTGCTGTTCCGATCACAGTACATGGTCGGTTCAATGCGGATGTTCTTCGCCCATCCAATCTTCGGCGTTGGTCCGGGCGCTTTCCAGGATCACTACACTATCGTCAAGCCCGCGTTGAGCCCTGAAGATGTCGCGAGTGCGCATAGCTTTGGGTTCGATATGGTGGCGATGCTCGGCATTGGTGGATTGGCACTGCTGGGCATGTTCTTGGGCATCATCTCACAGATTCGTCCACATGCAGAACCCAAACCAACAGAATCATACTTTGCTCATCGCCAAACGATTCAAGTGACGCTGCTGGTGATCGCCGTCGCATCGGTTGCTTCGATCCGGTTCGGTTCGGGTGCGATGGACACAAATCTGTTGCTCATCCAAGTGCTTGCCAGCTTGGCTTGGGGCTCGGTCGCGTACGGGATCGTTCGCTTGAACAATAGAGGATCGGCCTTGCAATGGGCCCTGTTCGCAACAGCTTCGGTGCTTGCGATTCATTCGATGATCGAGGTGACATCAACCTGGATAGTCTCGGGGATGCTCTGGGCGTTGATGATCGGGAACGCGTGTGGCCCATCACGCCCAAAGCAAACTGAAACAAATCCAACAGGGACAAATCCAAAGCCTTTCGTACTGCTTGTGTTGATCGCTCTCTTGGGTAGTGTTGGAGTCTTTGGAATGAATCTGCCCACACTCGCTAGGTGGGAAATGGCACTCAACCGCGCTGCTGAGCCGGCGATTATCATGTCGCTCGAACGCCAAGAACTCGATGGACAACCATCCGCCCAACTCAACCAGTTGGAGTTTGATGGCCGCCCGATCGCAATTGAGCACCTGCAAGAAGCAGCACTCATCCGCCCGACCCATATGCCCACCTGGATCGCTGCATCTCAGCAAATGCTCTGGCGAGCGTCGGCTTTGGATTCATTTGGCGAGCATGATCCTGCGGTTGTGCTCTGGGATCAGACACTAGCAATGCTCGAACAAGGGACTCAGTCCTCAACCGGAGCCAGCGGCTACCACTGGCTTGGAAGCGTCTACTTTGGGCGTGCAACGCAGTTTCCAGATGATCCTGCTCGGGATTCTTGGCTTGAGAATGCTCAAGTTGCTTGGGAGAAGGCCTTTGAGCGATCGCCTCACAATGCGCATCTGGCACTCAAACTGATGAACCTGGCGATCGAGCGTGGACTCGAAAGCGATGTATCCAAATGGGCAAAGAAATCGATTGAACTCCACGAGCAGAGCC
>JAESSR010000111.1 GCA_016764015.1 Phycisphaerales bacterium | reverse complement strand
TGTGGGTGCAACAGCAGCCGGTGCGGCTTCTACAGGCGCAGGTGCTTCGGGTGCCAGCGTCGCATCGCCGACAGGCTTGGGTGCAGATTCATCAATCTCTCCCACCGCCGCGCCGACATCAACCTCATCACCTTCAGCAGCAGCATGCTTGACGATGCCCGATGCCGGAGCAGGAACTTCCATCGTCACTTTATCGGTTTCGAGTTCGAGTACGGTCTCGTCGCGTTCGACATAGGCGCCGTCGGCGACGGTCCACGCGGCGATCACGCCGCTGGTGACTGATTCGCCGACATTTGGGATCACGATCTGTGTGCTCATAGTGTTCATCCGTATCTCGCTTGTGCTTTGGTTTGTGTTCGTCCTTGACACTTATGCCTTGGCAGTAGCCACCTTGTTGGTTGCGTTGTCACCCTCGGGCATTGCCCCGACGGCATCAGAAAGAATCTGCTCTTGCTCGATCTTGTGCTGCTTCTTCGATCCTGTTGCCGGCGTACTCGAACGAGCCCGACCGACATACGCAGGACGATCCCATCCGAGTTCCTCTTGGAACATATCACAAATATGCAGATACCCGCCCGAGTTGTAGGTCTCTTCCTGAACCCATGTCCGCGTTGCCGCATCTGGATACCGAGCGTTTATCTCGGTGATCAGATCCTGATGGAACGGGTACAACTGTTCGATCCGCAGAATCGCAACATCGCGTTGATCGCGATCAACGCGGCGCTTGTCGAGCTCATGATAAATCTTGCCGCAACAATAGATGACCTTGGTCACCTTGCTGCGATCCCATCCGTCTTGTTCAAAGCGCGGATCATCGAGCATTTCTTTGAAGCAACTGTCGTACACCTCGCTGAGCGGGCTTGTCGGAATCCGGAGCATGCTCTTTGGTGTCATCACAATCAAAGGCTTGCGATAGCTCGCCTTCACCTGGCGGCGCAGCATGTGGAATGTTTGCGCAGCGGTCGATGGATTCACCACAAACATATTGTCGTTGCCGCAGAGTTCGAGGAACCGTTCCATTCGGGCCGACGAATGCTCAGGACCTGCGCCTTCGTGCCCGTGAGGCAGCAGCATGGTCAACCCGCTCCACCGCTCCCACTTGGCTTCTGCCGATGCAATAAACTGATCGACAATCGCCTGAGCGCCGTTGTAGAAATCGCCAAACTGCCCTTCCCAGATGATGAGCATCCCCGGATCGCCGAGCGAATACCCATATTCAAACGCCAGCACGCCGACCTCAGACAATGGCGAATCGTGCACACAGAAATGCGCCTGACGCGCACGCCCATCATCGGCAATACTCCCCGGAGGCGTCGCCGTTCCTTCTTCTCCAACCTCGCGGATGTTGTTCAAAGGCGTGTATGGATCACCGGTTTGGAAGTCTCTTACAACCGCATGGCGATGCGAGAAAGTTCCCCGCCGACAATCCTGCCCCGACAACCGAACCGGATGCCCCTCAGCCAGCAGCGTGCCATACGCCAACTGCTCGGCATCCGCATAAGAAATCATCTCGGCGTTTGGCAGATCGCCACGATCCTTGAGCAGTTTCTTGAGCTTCGGATTCAGATTAAAATCATCAGGCACCGAACCGATCGCAGAAGCTACCTCTTCAATCTGTGCCTTGCTCACCGCGGTTTCAACGGGGTCAAATGAGAACTCATGCGAAAGCCCGTCCCACCGTTGGCTCCCCGGATCAATCGTTGGATCATTCGGTTCGTTCTGAGCGGATTGCTGTGCTTTTTCGAGTGCCTCGTTCAATCGATGAATAATTGACTGGCGATCTGCTTCTGAAATCGAGCTTTCAGCCAAGAGTTTCTCGGTATACACCTTGAGCACCGAAGGCTTCTTCTTGATCAGATCAGCCATGAGCGGCTGGGTAAAACTCGTCTCGTCTTGCTCGTTGTGTCCATACCGGCGATAGCACACCATATCAATAAACACATCGCGTTTGAACTTCTGGCGGTATTCCGCAGCGAGTTGTGCAACAGTCACGACCGCTTCTGGGTCTTCACCATTGACATGGAAGATCGGTGCATCAATAAACTTGCCAATATCTGTACAGTACCGTGATGAGCGAGAATCTTCAGGCAATGTCGTAAACCCAATTTGGTTGTTCACAACAATATGAACCGTTCCGCCGGTGGTGTAGCCGTCAAGCTGCGAGAAGTTGAGCACTTCTTGAACTATTCCCTGCCCTGCAATCGCCGCATCGCCGTGAAGCAAGATCGGAGTCACGCGCTCGCGCTCCGTATCGCCACGCAAGCGTTGCTTGGCTCGACACCGTCCAGCGATCACGCCGTTGACTGCTTCAAGATGGCTCGGGTTGCTTGCGAGCGCGATATGTACCATCCGACCATTATTGAGTCTACGAGTACCTGAGTACCCGCGATGATATTTCACATCGCCGCCACCATCTGCAAAGCCCTCAGACCAGTTGCCCTCGAACTCGGTAAATATCTGTTCGAGCGTCTTGCCGATCGTATTGTGCAGCACATTGAGCCGACCACGGTGGGCCATCCCGATCACAATTTCTTCAGATCCCAGATCAGAGAATGATTCGATCATGTGATCGAGCAACGGAATCAATGACTCCGCGCCTTCAAGACTGAATCGTTTTTCGCCTGGGTATCTTCTGCCTAAGAATCGTTCAAACGATTCTGAGCGGGTGAGGTGCTCAAGAATGTTGGCCTTTTGGGCCTTATCGAGTGCGAGCTTGCCGCCAATTTTTTCGTAGCGTTCGATGAGCCAAGCACGCTGCTCAATATCGGCAACATGCATGAACTCGACACCAATCGTCGAGCAATACACCGATTCCAAAAGCGTAATCACATCACGAAGCGGAATCTGTGAGCCAAGCCCCATGCTCGTGCCATCGACCTGACGATCGAGATCCGATTCAGTCATTCCGTGATACCCGAGCGTCAGCGAATCAGGGCGAGTTCGTGGGCGATCAAACGGATCAATCTGAGCACATAAATGCCCCTGATCTCGGTATGCGCCGATGAAATCATCAACGATGGCTTCAAAGTGCGATGCCTGTCCAGCGGGTCGCCCGATGGTCGGCGTCACCTTGATCGGCCCTATCGAAACAGGCGCAGTTCCTGCCGATGCGACAACATCTTGAGTCGTCTTCGGCCCATCGCCAAAGAGCCGAAGCTCTCCTGCGTGTGCAAGGTCAAAGCCCTGAAAAAACGCACGAATTTCGGGATCGAGCAAAGAAGGATCAGTTGTATACACCTTGTACTGCTCTTCGAGGTACTCGGCATTCCACTGGTTAATTGACGGCACAGTCGGTTGGGGAACAGAACTCATAGCACTCCTCAGTCAACCCTCAAATCAGGCACTCCGGCCCTCATATGAGTGGACTATCGGACGAATAACCGGGACAACACGCCCAGCAACAATCGTAGTCCTTCTTATCGACCTTTGAGGATTCTAATCCACCAATTCCCACACCTTTAGCAACAGGAATCATGATTGACTAGATCGAATTGTCTAGCTATAGAACACTTGGTTCAACTTGATTTAGCCAAATCGCCCAGATACATAATGCTCGGTCTCGATCAACGCAGGCGTCTGGAACAGCGTCGCGGTTGGGCCATACTCGACGATCCGACCAAGGTACATGAACGCGGTGAAATTTGAAACACGCGCAGCCTGCTGCATGTTGTGCGTCACGATCAACACCGTATACCGTTCGGATATCTGGGAGATCAGTTCTTCGATCTTGAGTGTCGCCACCGGGTCGAGCGCCGAACAAGGCTCATCGAGCAAAAGCACTTCTGGATCAGCGACGATCGCCCGAGCGATACAAATCCGCTGCTGCTGCCCGCCAGATAATCCCAAGGCTGATTTCTTCAACCGATCCTTGACCTCATCCCAGATCGCCGCTGCCCGCAGACTTTTCTCACACGCCTCTTCGAGCACTTCCTTGCGCCGCTCGCCATCAATCCGAAGCGGATAGACCACATTCTCAAAGATTGACATCGGGAACGGATTGGGCTTTTGGAACACCATGCCCAATCGTTTGCGGAGCGAAATCACATCCACAGACGGTGCATAGATCGGCGAATCATTGAGAGATATCCCACCCTCAACTCGCACGCCTTCAACAAGGTCATTCATCCGATTGATCGAACGCAGCAAGGTCGATTTGCCGCACCCAGAAGGACCAATCAATGCCGTCACTGCGCCGCGAGGCACCTTCATCGAAATATTGTGAATAGCCTGAGCCTCTGAGTACCAAAGATTAAACCCATCAATATCAATGACAGACTCAGCATCATGAACCTCTTGATGAACAGTTGGCAGCGGATTCTCTCCACGCCGAATCGCTTCGATCACCTCATAGGTCGGCTCAGCACCACCCGGGGCGTAGGCCACAGATCGAACAGGTGACTGAGATGTTTCTGATTCTGTATTCATATTCGTACTCATTATACGGTAGGCCCTGCCATCTTGGCTCTGAGTCGTGATCGCAACATAATCGCAGTAAAGTTGAGTGCGAACACAATGGTGAGAAACAACAGCGTTGTCGTCCACACCATCGGTCGGGCTGCCTGTGAATCTGGGCTCTGGAATCCAAGATCAAAGATGTGGAAACCAAGGTGCATGAAACTCTGGTCCGCATGAATAAACGGCGCCTGGGTTGAAATCGGTAAATCCTGATTGAGCTTCACCGCCCCGACGAGCATCAACGGCGCGACCTCGCCAGCCCCGCGTGCCATCGCCAGAATCGCACCCGTCAATATCCCAGGCATCGCACCGGGCAATACAATTCGCCAGATCGTTTGCCACTTCGATGCCCCGCACCCATAGCTGCCCTCTCGCATCGAGTTGGGCACCGCCGCGATCGCTTCTTCGGTCGCCACGATCACCACAGGGAGCGTAAGCAACGCCAGCGTTAACGCTGCCCAGAGCATACCCCGAGCCCCGAAGGTCGGCGTGCCGTCTTGTGCGCGGGCTTCAAAGAACCCATGAAAATAAGGCGTTCGGGTCACCAGCAACACAACCAGCACCAATACCGCTGCCCATACAAGCCACGATAGGCGCTGCATGATCTGGTTCGATCTCGATATCACCTTGCCCGGATCAGGCTTGCTCCAAAGCTTCAAACCAAACCCAAGCATCAACAGCATCCCGACAAATACAAACATCCCCCACCACGCCGACGAGTCCATCCGTACAGACTCCGACGCCCCGGTATCCACATACCCTCCGACGGTATAGCAGAAGAACCCAAGCCCGAACACGCCATAGACAATGCTGGGAACACCCGCCAGGTTATTCACCGCGATGCGGATCAGGCTCGTCACAAACCCTTGCTTGGCATATTCCCGCAAATACAACGCCGCGATCACGCCCAAAGGCGTCACGAAGATAGTGAGCAACAAAGTCAAAACCACCGTGCCGACAATCACCGGATACACGCCGCCTTCGGTATTGGCTTCGCGAGGGTTCGTCGAAAGATACTCCCACCATCGCGAGAAGAACACGCCGAACTTGCCTGTTGTCGAAAGCGAGTTTGCTTGCACAAGCCGAACGACCTGACTCATATACATTGGCTCATCGCCGAGTGTCTGCGAGACGGGAGAAAAGTGCGAGCTTGTAGGCTCGACAATGACCAGCCGAAGCTCATGATCCTCATCCTCGATCGCACGAATCCGTGTGATCACCTCGTCGTACTCAACGAGCAATGCAACTTCTTGAGTTTGAGCAGTTCCTCGCATCTCTTCAAGCTGTGCAGCATCGATTGAGTGCCCCGCCCAAGGAGCCGCGATCCACATGGTCATCAGCAGCATCACAGCCGCGACGACCCCAGATGTCCGGATCAGTTGCCCTTGACGAGCATTCGAAGCGCCAAGTGCTGTCCCCATATCTCGGCAACGATACACCAACCCAACAAAGCCACACGCCAGCACTCCAAGCACTATCCAGAGCCCCCAACTCAAGCGGAACAACTTTGTATCAACTCGCTCAAACTCGATCTCTGCCTGCTGAATGTCCAAACGAAGTGTCTCAATTTGGCCATTGATGCGACCAAGCTCTGATTTCTTGAGCCGCTCGATCTTCGCGGTGGTTTTCCGTGCATCTTTGTGCATCGGCCCGTACGCCTCAAGCACCGCTGCTGAATTTTGGGCAAGAACCGTGTCATCTTCACCATCTCGCACACGGATGATATTCACAGGAACCCCAAACCACACACCCCACGCTTCGCGTTCAAGCATCACCGCATCTGTTGGCGTTTCAATGTTGACTATCGATTCATCATCGATCCACCGGAATGATTCTTGCCCGATATCCCGGTTGCCCACACGATACAGCGTCCGCATCGAACCCGTTTCATCAGACTGCTCATGCTCGGTAGCAATCCCGAGGAGCACCGTGCCATCATCGAGTGTCACCTGCTCAATCGCCCGAGGCCAAAAAGTCATCGAGCCATTCACAACAACCATCCCGACCAACAACACAATCATGGTCACGCACACCACCAACGCGCCGCCGGTCAGCCAAACCATCGGCTCCCCGATCGCGCTGGGCAGTGTCCGTCTCCGAGTTTGCGTAGCCTGTGTACTGCTCATAGCCCAGCGTTCCTTGCCCGCACAATGCGTCGAACCAACTCGGCGAGCGTGTTAATCACAAAGGTCATCACAAACAACACCAACCCACACAAGAACAACACGCGATAATGCGTCTCGTCCTTGGGAGCCTCAGGAAGTTCAACCGCAATGTTGGCTGCCAGTGTCCGGAACCCAGAAAATATATTCCAATCCATCTCAGGCGTGTTCCCCGTCGCCATCAGCACGATCATCGTCTCGCCAACCGCACGCCCAAACCCGATCATACACGCAGAGAAAATCCCCGATGCTGCAACCGGAAGCACAATCCGGGTCGCGGTCTGCCAAGGTGTTGCCCCCGCACCTAGTGACGCTGTCCGCAATGTCATCGGCACCGCCTGGAGCGCATCCTCTGAGATCGTATAGATAATCGGGATCACCGCAAAGCCCATGATGATCGCAACCACCAATGTATTGCGAGGACTAAATGATCCAAAGATCGAATCCCGAGGATCAAGCCCCATCGACTCAGCAATGATCGCGCCGGCCATCGCCAGCACCAAGCTCAACGAGAGCAGCACAACAAACTTACCGAACACAACAAAGCTGCCAACAATTGCCGGGCTATCAGCGATCATCAAATCTATCTTCCGCCGAATAAACAAAGCCTGCCCAATCCACACCCCAATACACGCAAGCGGAAAAAATGCAACGATCCATCCGGGCTTTGCTCGCCCGTATTCCCCATTGAGCCATCGCTGAAGATTCCCGTTCTCAAGCCCAATCTCTTCGAGTGCTTCAACATAGCTCGCGTCATCAACCGGTCGGACAACGATTCCATAATCCACACCCATCCCGATCGCACGAAGCTTACGAACCGTGCGAGTGTTATAGCTCGCATCGCTCGACCACCCGGGAAGTTCATCCGCTGGTACATCTTCAATCGCACCTGCAATCATCGCTCCGTCGAACGAATCTGGCGCGAACCAAGAGCGTACAACCATCGGACCAACTACCCCACTCGCACCAGCCCCAATCACCACTGCCAGCCCAACGAGCAGCAGATGATGCCCAGTCCGCGTGCGGAGCCTATACGCCAATGGGATCAACTGCCAGATATGAGCCGCAGTGAGCACCGCAATCGGTAAGACAACCATCCCAATAACAAACGCATCGAGATGCTTTGCAACAAACGGAGCCGCCACAAACGCTGCAACAAAGCCCAGCACAACCGAAGGCAACGAGGCCATCAACTCGACCGTTGGTTTGACTTTTCGTCGTACACGCTTGGAAACAAACTCGCTCGAATAGATCGCTGCCAACACCGCGATCGGGATCGCAAAGAGCATCGCGAACACCGTCGCCTTAAGCGTCCCAAAGATCAAAGGCATCAGGCTCAGCTTGATCTCCGACGCATCATCACCTGACGAAGATTGATACACATACTCGGGCTCTTCACTGCCCTCGAAATGCACCCGCCCAAATAATGCCCCGATACTGAACTCTGGATACCCAGGCTCCATCTCATGGAACGAATACGCCCCATCAGCGTTGATAATCATCACCCCGTCGTTCTTTGGGGTAATCGTTGCGATTACTGGATGATCCAGCCCTGTATCAATCCGAGCAATCAACTTTTCGCTCGTCATGAATAATACTTCAACCACTCCATCGCGATGCAGCACGGCGACCGATCGATCCCGGACACTCCCGCCAATCGAAACAACCTCGCCATGCTTGGAAGTGATCACATGCGATCGAACCAGTTTGAGCCCATCACTCGTTGAGCCAACTTTATCATTCGCAACATGAAACGACGAAATCGCCCCATCGGAATGCCCGATCAGAAGGGTCTGTCCGCCGAGCAACATACTCGCTGTGGTAATCGTGCTTGGTTCTTCGACAATCTGGATCGATTCGATCAACTCGAACCCGCCGCGCCCAATCCTTGCGTACCGATCGCACCGCCCTTCCTCCCAGACACACAGCACATGCTTACCGTCAGCGGTCACCATGAACCAATCGGGTTGATCTGCTGGATCAGTAAGCTGGAACGACTTGGCTTTGAGTTTGGTCTTGGAGGTTCCGCCGCCAAGAGGGCGGATCGTGCGGATCGTATTGACCAGCACCGTACCATCGGCTCGCAACGCCGCCAGAATCTTCTTCCCCGTCGGGTCCTTACGGTAATCAATCGCAACAACCGCACCCCCGCCGCCTTTGAGCGTGATCGGATCACCAAACGAATGCTCAAAGCCAACGCGTCTGCCTCGCCCTTCGTCAAGCGTCTCGACATACCCAAACTCGACCGCTTCAATCGCGTTGTCTTGTTCAGTATTTTCTGTGTGTTCAAGCCGAACCAGTTTGGTTGCGTACTTAAGTTCACCGAGTTGTACCTGTCCATTGCCATACCCGATCGCCACGACCTCGCCATTGCGAGCAAAGCTCATCGCGGTCGGGTTGAGTTCTTCATTAGCCAATGCACCAGAACCAACAACCTCGCCGCCTTCGATCAGCATCGTCGTTGCGACAAAATCGCCCCCGATCACCGTCGCGCTGCGTACATATGGATCGAGCATAACCATCGCTGAGTTCGATATCCCCCCAGCTTTGCCTGCAACCTCTTCGCCCACACTCCCCCGAGCGAACAAAGGCACCACCACCCAGACCAGATAAAAACAGATCCCCAGCACCGCCGCGAGCACGACAAACCCGCCGGTTGTCACCACAAGCTCGGCAGCCGAATCCATCGCGTGGAGCCGGCGCGAAGCGCTGTTCCGAGTTTTCGATTCCGAGTTGCCCATAGCGTGCGTTACTCTATCTAGCCCGATTATCAAAAGAGGAAGCAGGCCTTCACCCACTCCCTCATTGTGTACATTTTTGGTGTCTATGCTGACGGTTTGGATTAAAAATCGACTTCAATCTTGAGCATCTCCAAATCCTCACGAGCGACCGAAGTTGGTACCGGGAAGTACCCGTCCTTGGCAACAACTTCTTGACCTTGCTTGGAGAAAATCAACTTGATAAACTCGATCCGAAGCGGATCGGTTAACCCTTCTTGTGGATCAGCATTAATGTAAAGGTATAAAAAGCGTGCGATCGGATATTCGCCGGTCAGCGAGTTCTCAGCGTTGGCATCGAACGCCTCGTCCTCGTCTTCAAGCGATACCGCCAAAGCCTTGACACCAGCGGTTTTATAACCAAGCCCAGAATACCCGATCCCAAACTTATCACCCGTCACGCCCTGAACCACCGCCGATGAACCCGGCTGCTCCTTGACCGATGCCTTGTAGTCATTGCCCTGCAAGCCAATCTTCTTGAAATAGCCATAAGTGCCCGATGCGGAGTTGCGCCCATAGATATTAATCTTGCGAGTGCGGTACGCACGATCAGTCACACCCAGATCACCCCAGGTCATGTCCGGCCCAGCAACAGAAAACACTTCTGTGATCTGTTCGATGCTGATCTCCTCAAGCGGACAGTCCTTATGCACATACACCGCCAAGGCATCGATACCCGTCCTCAATGCCGTTGGCTTGTATCCAAACTCAGCTTCAAACTTATCGAGTTCGGATGATTTCATCGGGCGGCTCATCGGACCAAAGTTTGCCTGCCCCTCAATCAACGCCGGCGGAGCAGTTGATGAGCCCTTCCCCTCGACCGAAGTCTTCACCGAAGGGTAAAACCCGCTGAACTCTTCGCCCCACAGCGTCATCAGGTTGTTCATGGTGTCCGACCCAATACTGGTGATTGTGCCAGACACGCCACTCGTTGCCTCGTACACCGGCAACTCATCATCGCCCTGCGACACGCCCATCGCCATCATCGGCATGATCGCCAAAGCCGTTGCGACTGAAGCGAGTTTCTTTCCTGACAACTTTCCAAACGGTACATTGAACATGGTGTCTCTCCTGAAAGTGGTATGAACTATCCTTCTCATTCAGTAGTACTGTCGCACCTAAACCCACTCAAAGCGAGCCCCAAACCACTAAGGTTCGGTGAAGACATCATGATGCAATACAAAAACACCCGTACCTGTTGCATAGCAACAGTTTACGAGCGTTTCAATCTGTACACTCAAATATTCAGATTCGATTAATCCTCTGTGAGCAGCTTTTTTACTTGCTCAACAAGCCCCGGATCGCTCGGCGTCGTCCGCGATGGGAACCTCGCGACCACCTCGCCCTTGCGGTTCACCAAGAACTTCGCAAAGTTCCATTCCGGCTCGCCCCCAATCGGTTCTGGCTGAGCGGCGAGTTGCTTGTACAACGGATGCACCTCTTTACCCTTGACATGAATCTTGCCCATCATCGGGAAAGTCACATCGTACTTGCCAGAACAGAACTGAGCAATCTCTTCGTTTGTCCCTGGCTCTTGGGCACCAAAGTCATTGGCCGGGAACCCGATGATCACCAGCCCCTCCTTCTTGTGCTTGCGATACAACGCCTCAAGCCCCTCATACTGCGGGGTCAACCCGCACGCACTCGCCACATTCACCATCAATACCACCGAACCACGATAGCTCTCAAGCTCGACCATCGTCCCATCGAGCATCTCCATCTCGTACCCAAGCACATCCTTCGACACCATCTTCTTCTCCTTTGGCTCTGATGATTCAGCACTGATTTGCGTATCGGCTTCATTCTTATGGTTCGAGCTATTCGTCAGCCCGAGCCACACCGGCAGAAAAAGTACCAGCATCGCACCGGCACCCACGCTCGAACTCTTGTTGCATCCAAACTTCCACATCTGTAATCCTTTCACGATTCACGATCGCCCGCCCTCACCCGAGTATAATCCATTACCCGCATGACCAACACCCCTCGACATCAAATTCTTCAACGAACTGTTCGGTTCTCCATCAACCCCGACGGCTCAATCCTCGGCGAGAACTCCTACGCCGGCAAACCCAATATCTCTGGGTTCGGGCGATACTACGAAATCCAACTCGCCGTCAAAGGACAACCCGATCCGAAAACCGGATACCTCATCAGCATCCAAGAGATCGATTCAATCGTCCGCGATCAGTTCTTACCGATCATTGCCAACCAAGTTGCATCCGATCCCTGCGCCCACCCTGCCATCTTGCTCCCCAAACTCTGGGACATCGCAGCCGACCTGATCAAACATGACCTCTACGCTATCCGCTGGCACCTCACCCCATACCTGAGCCTCGAAATGACAAGCACCACCCACACCCAACCATCCAACGCTGTCCTTGTCCGCCAACGCTTCGATTTC
>JAESSR010000110.1 GCA_016764015.1 Phycisphaerales bacterium | reverse complement strand
GAGTCAACGCACTGGTTTCTTGAGAAAAGTCGGCATCACGGATGATCGATCGACTCGCGGTCAGGTTCTCAAAGGCCGACTGGAGCGATCTCCGGTTGGTATCGAGCACATTTCGCTCGAAGGCACCCAAACGACCACGCTGGATAGAGACATCATCAATCGCATTATCCACGATTTTCTGCAAAGCACTAAAATCGTTTCGTTCGCTCGCGTTATCAAGTGAGTTCGTGTTGCCAGTCCTCAATGAGGAGAGGAACTCGAGCCCGCCGTTGATCAGCGTCCCGCCTAGGTTCTCTGCTGCGGTCGATTGGATACCGATATTGGTCTGCTGGAGCGGAGTAATATCAGGTCCAAGCTGGAAGAGTGCACCGCCGCCGGTGATATCAAAGGTCGATGCCGTGATCGTTGGGTCAATCGCAAAGGCTTCGGCCAGAAGCAGTTCCATGCCCAATGTTGGAGAGTTGACAGATATATTCAGCCCATCGCCCGTTGCAAGCACACCATTGATCAGGGCAGAAACATTCGCACCCTCATCATACTTTGTATCCGCAATCAGGCTACCACTCGCCCAGATCCCTGCAGCAGTACCAGGAATGGGTGCATTCCCATCGAGTGCATCGAGACTAAACTCGCCGGAAACAGCCGCATCGACACGCTCAACACTGACAAACGAGCCGGTGCCATATTCTGCAGAACTAAAGACAATACCAGAAGTACTGTCAGCACCCATAAGTGATGCTTCAACACCCGTCACAGCCGTAAGCCCGTTGACCGCGGCCACCACACTTGAAAGTGCTTGATCTGCCTGAAGCACGAGCTCACGCACGCCTTCTGGGCCACGAATCTGAATCGTTGTCTGCGAGACAATGACACCGTCGATCGCTGGGTTAGCGCTGTTGTCACCTGATAGGTACAGATTGCCTTTTTGGGCCGAAGAGAGCACATCAACATCAACATTAATCGTGCTGCTGCTAATAAAGCTTGCGCTCGTGATGCTTGCTCTTGAAATCTCACTCGAAACAATCCCGCTGGTCAGGTAATCAAGCGACCCATCGAGCAGCTTGAGCCCACCGAACGACGCGGTATTCGAGATTCGGGTAATCGACTGAATCGCCGAGTCGATCTGGAGCTGGTTTGCACTCCGCTCTTCGTCGGACAAAGCACCCGTATTCGCTGCTTCCACAGCCAGTGCCTTGATCGAGTTGAGCAGATCGGTGATCTCGGTGAGTGACCCTTCGGTCGTTGCGATGACGGCGCTGGCTCGTTCGCCATTCTTGATCGCCTGGGTGATACTTGCGATATCGGTTCCCAGCCGTTCAGAGATGATCAAACCCGCGGGGTCATCTTTGCCTCGGTTAATGCGCAACCCGGTCGAAAGTCTTTCGAGGCGCGTTTGTAGATCGAGTCCAGAACGATTCAACCGTTGCTGGGCGATCAAACTCGGGATATTCGTATTGATTCTGGTCATTAGCAATCCTCCGTGATTGCGTTGCTCATACCCCACACCTAAGTGGTGGGGACGATGGGATTAGGCGCTATTTTTGTCCTGCGATGATGAATGTACAGATGAATATGGTCGAACCGTGGTCGCTCCGAGCGAGGCCGCGGGATTATTTGATGTTGAGCTCGCTCTGGCACCTTCGCGTATTTCGCGTCGTGCCGGACCGGGCTTGATGGTTTGTGCAAGCGAATCCAAATCGGTTGTGCCGAGCCGGGCTGCCTGCGTGTTCTCACGCTTGATCGCGTCGTACACTTCTTTACGGTGTACCGCGATTCTGGTCGGTGCGTTGATCCCCAAGCGGACTTTGTCGCCCCGGATATCAACGATTGAGATCTCGATCTCATCGCCGATCATTATTGTTTCGTCACGCTGCCTTGAGAGCACAAGCATGCGTTCACTCCTTGCTCTCGGCCGTCCCCGTGTGTGCTCATGGGTGCGGTAGTTTTTGTTCTCTAGACTCCGGGTCGTTCGTTCCGGAAGTCATCGTGGCTAGACGGATCACACTGCGCACAATGGGCGCGTACACAAGAACGGGTCTGTGTGACTTTGTCTGATCGCTCGCAATCAGTGCTTAGGCCGTTGCCGTCTGCGCTGAGTCCGAAGCGACTCTCATCAATGGGTGTCGAGTGGTCCAGCGTTTGTCCGCCAAAACCATCTGTTCACCAACCTTCGTCAGGGTGTTGATAATCAACGGCCCTTGGAAGTTGCCAGTGAGCTGATCACCGATCTTGTTCACAATCACAAAGACCTGCGCATCTTCAAGCTTCGATATCTTCAGCGCTTCCATCTGCTCAGGGCGGATGGGCACAGAAAAATCTTGCTCAAAGAAGGTTGGGTCAGTGACGACAAACGCGAGATCCGCATCATCAACACACTGAAGCCAGAAGAAACATGCATCGTCGCCAGGCTGAAGCAAACAGAACCTTGTCTGTTCACCAAATCCAAGCAACCCGTCAGGAAAGGTAATCACGCGATCCTCCGCGATATCGATTACCCCAAACCGTGTGGTCCGCACTTCCATTGTGCGCTCCGATCAATTCGGCCGGTGAAGTTCGGGATCGACGCCGACCTCCATAGCCGGGCGACATCCTGTCTTGGTTATCCGCCTGGCCGACTGGCGGGAACCTCGATCCAAATTCTCCCGCCGGGCTTTCACCCGAGGGGTTTCTTATCTGATCTCCTCGTTATCCGAGGAAATCGAGCAGCGTGCGTGACTGTGTCTGAGAGATCACACTCATCGTCGCTTGGAACTGAAGCTGGAGCTGGGAGAAGCGTGACGATGCTTGGGCAAAGTCCAAATCTCGGAGCTGGCTCCGCAGTGCGAGATCGAAGAGCTTCTTGTCTTCTTGTCGCACCACTTCAGTATCAATCCTTCTTCCATATCCCCCGACGACAGCCTGCGACTGGATCAACTCGTCAAGGGAACCTTTCATGTTCTCGGACGCAATCTGTATGCCAAGCGTGTCATCGCTCTTGAGAGCCTCTGAGAGGTCTAATAAATGGGTAAAGAGGTTGTTGACGCGCACCTTTGCGCGATCTTCAGAGGTCAGCGTATTGCCACCATTCGAAACCGTCGCGCCGAGCAAACCGAGTTGCTCCGCAGCCGACGAGTTGTCCGCCGAGAGTTTGAGCGGCCCAGATGCACCGGCACTGGCGGATTGTGTAAAATCAATCCCATTGGTCGTCGGGTTTAACTGGGCATTAAAGTCGGTGGTTAACCGACCTGCAGCCAAAAGCTGGGTGTTTGCCTGCGTGTTGATGGCATTGAGAAGCGTTCCCACCGTGGCGATATCACCAGGCTGGAGATCAATCTTAATTTCAAGCCCGTCGCCGAGCGTGATGATGAAGTCGCTGTCCTGCTTGGGATCAGAGTTGCCAGTCGAGATATCAATCCCGTTGCCATCATTAAAGACTGAAATCGGTGTATTGAGATCGTACGAACGGATTCCGAGGAGCGAAGCGGTGCTGTTGCCCCCAGCAACCTCAGAGATCGAAAGTGCAAGGTCGCTCGTCCCCGCGGTATCGGTGATGATATTGATCCCGGTACCATCCTCGTTGATCTCGACCTTCACACCCGAACTCGTTGCTTCGATCGCGCTGCGGATATCACCGAGTGTTGTCGCGCCCGAGAGATCAACCGTGACGCTCTGCCCGTTATTGGTGATCGAGATATCATCAAGAGCAGCGCCGCCAAGCCCATTGAGCGCGGCGATCGGGGTTGTCCAGGTGAGCCCGGCGTTGAGATCAAGCCCGGTGCCCGCCGCGTTGGTCAACGCTGTCGCGGGGTCTTGGACAATCCCAAGATCAGCGCCAACATTTGAACCCACCGCGTCGAAGAACTCCAGGCTACCACCTGCGACATCAAAGTCGAGCGAGCCGCCGGACACACCCACGCCGCCGGGGCCCAAGATGGTCACGCCATTGTCTGTTTCGTATTGAATAATCGCCGCTTCGATCGCGTCCGCGACATCTCCGATGGTGTTCGCTTGGGAGATATCAATTGATACCGTCACGCCGCCGTTGAAACTCATCTCAAAGGTGCCCTTGGAGATACCGAGCTGGCGTGCGCCGTTGATGTCACTGAGCCGGGTGTTGAGTGTGAGATCAGGATCAAGATCAGCCGTGCCCTCGACACGGTTCGAGAGTGCCCCGATCGCGTTATCTGCACCGAGTGTGATCGGCACATCCGAAGCACTGCCTAGTGCTGCTAAAAGCCCGCCGCGTTCGCCAGAGAACTGGTATCCACCATTGAGGAAAGAAACCGGAGGCGAGCTCGGGTTTGTCCCGCCGAACACATAGCCAACAATCGATTCCGTATTGGCAATATCAAAGAGCGAGTTGATCAACGAATCAATGATGACCGCCTGCCCCTGGCGAGACTCCGTATCCGATGGGGTCGAGAGCTGCTCAGAAGCGATTGAAAACGCTTGGTCGATCAACGATTTGGCATCGCCGAGCGCATTATCAAGCGTGCTCAGCGAGTTGCCCGCGAAGTTGAGATTGCGGAGGAGCTGATCGGTGTACTCGAGCCGGGTGTCCAGTATAGAGATCGTCGCGCTGCTGATCGGATCATCCGAAGGACGCAATATATTGAGCCCTGTAGCGAGTTGCTCGTTGAGCCGAGAGATTTCAAAGCCTGTGCGCCCGAGCGCATTGAGTGATCGCTGCGAAAACAATAGCGTCGGCGAGCGTGAGTAGTTTGTTGGGAAGTTGGACATGGTGATCCTTACTGAGACGATTCGGTTTTAGACAAGTGAGAGTAATGTGTCGAACATGGATTGTGCGGTGGTGACGACTTGAGCTGCGGCTTGGAACTGACGCTGGTAGCTCAACAGATTGATTGATTCTTCATCGATGCTTACTCCAGAAACCGATGCGCGTTGCCCGTCAAGGCTCTCACGCACGAGCCGCGTTGCGTTCGCGTTGTTTCTGGCGGAGCTTGTTTTGACCGCGATTTCTTGTGCCTGCTGCGCCCAGAACTTCGTGACAGACAACCCATCAAGCCCGCTCGCGGCGCTATCAGCCAGATTGCCCATCGCCAGTGCGGTGCCGTTGGCGATGAACTGATCGCCCTCCATCCGACCGAGCATCACGGTCACATCTTCTCGGACATCAATGTCGCTTGCGCTGGTGCCGTCGAAAAAGCTGTTGACCCCCATCACGGCGAGCACATCGGAGTCATCATCCGGGAATGAGAATGAGAAACCCGGCGCGGCTTCGATGACCAATCGCCCGGAAGGGTCAAAGCTCGCGGTGATGTTCGGGACAGCATCGAGCTGTGCCCGGATATCTTCTGCGCTTGTGTCGTCGGCAAACCCTGGCGTGCCCGCGGCGGTCAGCCCGTCGAGATCAATGTCGATCTGCTGTGTCCCGATGATATCGCCATCGCTGTTGCGGACATCAATCGTGAACGAGCCATTGCTCGCAGCGAATGGTAGATTCGCAAAGGTTGAGTTGTTGGGATCATTGAGGGCTAAGAGCTGGTCATCGGTTCCGATCTGAAGCGTGCCCGATGAACTCGCCAACCAATCCTTATTGATACCCGTCGAATGGAGCTTGTTGACCTCGAAAATCAGTTGGGCAGCGAGTGTGTCGAGTTTTTCGAGTGTGGCATCAATCGCGCCATCACGCGATGCGAGCAATCCGCCGATCGAGCCGCTGGTGATCGGCAGCGGTGTGGAATCGGCTTTGATTTCAACACGCACTGTCAGGGTATCACCCTCGGTGATGCGCGTGATCTCGATGCCGCGGTTGTTGGTGCCTTGGACGATTGGGGTTGAGCCCGAGTAGATGTCGTACCCGCCAGAATCCGTCTCGACGACCGTCACATCAATTAGCTGGGCGAGCTTGGTGACGAGCTGATCCCGTCGATCCCGCAATCCCGAGGCTTCAGCACTCCCCGACTCGCTGTTGGCGATGATCCCGTTGATTGACGCGATTTCTTCAAGAACCGAATCCGCACGCAAGACCTGAGAATCGATCTGGTCTTCGATCTGTTCGCGCTGTCCAACAAGATCGGATCGCATGTTGCGGATAAACGACGCGACCGAACTGCCCTGATTGACAATGGTTGCTTCTGAATCGAGCAGCGTGGTCGCCTGCGTCCATGCGCTAAAGAACCCGGAGAGCTGGGTGGACATATCAAACTCGGTGCCCTCGTTGAGGATCGTTTCGAGCTGGGAGAGCACATTGAACTGCTGGGCGCTGGAGAACTCATCCGAGTTGCTGTTCCACAATCGGCGCTGGAGCGCTTCATCAATCTGTCGGCGGACCTCGGCGATCCCGACGCCTTGCCCGATCTGGAATGGATCGGATTGACGCCCATTGATTGCCTGGAGCAACGCGATCTGACGCGTGTACCCAGGTGAAGCCGCGTTGGCCATGTTCTGGGCAGTCACCTGAAGCCCAAGCTGGGAAGTGATCAGCGCCGAGCGAGCGATCTGCATTGTGGCCGTAAGACTCATGGGGCTTTCCTTCCTTTACTGAACCAGATCAAGTGAGCTGATAACCTGTGAACGCGATGGGGCAACGCCGCCCCCGCGTGAATAGGTGCCCGCGTGTGAGAGCGAAGCGCCGACCTGCTTGATCATTGCCCGCATGTGATTACCCAGGTTCTCGCTCGCTAGGCGAACCTCGTTCTGCTCTTCTTGAACACGAAGGATCAGCTCGCGGAGCCGAGTCCGACGATGCCCGATCCGTTCACGGTCTTTGTCATCAAACTGCTCGATCAACTGATCCAAAGGCGTAAGTGCCCCGGTGTTCTGCGTAATCATCTGCTGACGATCATCTTCGATCTGCGCAATCCGCATGAGTACATCACTCGTCTGCATGGTGATCGAGTTGAGCTCTTCTAACGAGGCATGGGTGATCGCGTCCTTGTGTGCCTTGGCGAGTTCGAGTAGGTGGGTGTGCTCGTCTTCGAGCTGTCCAAGGAATGAATCAAGCTTGTCCGTGTCGATCGCGCCGGCAGCTTTGGGCGCCTGCGTGCGTCGTGAACGAGCGTGATGGGTGTGGTCAGCGAGTTTCATTGATGTGTACCCTTTGATTACCCTTTAATATCCAAGGTTTGCTTAGGTGTTTGTGGAGCAGCAGGATCTGCAGGCATGTTGCGAAGAATGTCATTGGTGATGCGTTGGACGAGCGGGAAGTTGGCCGCATGAACGATTTTGTCAGCGAGCTGCGTATCTAAGAGTGTCGCAAACTGCTTCTCAGCCTTGCCCGGCCCGAACGGCGGGGGGGTGTTGTTCGATTCACGCATCTGCTTGAGGATCGGTTCGATGAATGTGGTCGAG
>JAESSR010000109.1 GCA_016764015.1 Phycisphaerales bacterium | reverse complement strand
CCCGGGGTTGGGGCATCGATATCGGTGCCGGGGTTGTAGGCGCCGTGGACTGGGAGGGGGTAGTTGGAGTTTTCGATGGCGGGGCCGGGCTGGACGGTGCGGAAGGCGTTCTTCATGTCGTCGGCGGTTTTGAAACTGTTTATATTTTTAGTCGTAAGGCTGACGGCTTTGCCTGCGGGGGAAGTGATGGCGAGGTGGGCGGGGGTTGTTTTTGGATAGTTGGTCATTTGGATACTCCCATATGTGTGTGCGGGGAGTATGCGTGGCTGTCGGTTTGAGGCGACAGTCTGCATTCCCTCCGCCGGGTTGAGCCGGATCAGGTTCTACGGGTTCTTCTCAGCATCCATTTGGGTGCGCCCCGAGCAGTTGGGGTATTGTAGCGGGGAATGGGGGAGGGGAGGAAGAGTTTAACGCAGAGGGCGCGGAGATCACGCGGAGGTGCGAAGGGTGAAGGAGGATTGGTGGTCGTGGTTGTTTGAAGACCTCCTTCGCCGAAGACGGGCGAAGGAGGGCACAGAAGAGCCTGCGGATTGGTGGGTGTGGTGGTGGAGTGGGGAGAGGGATGGGGAGATTGTTTGTGATTCTCGGTCTGAATAGATATGGGTGGCCCGACGG
The DNA here is from genome assembly GCA_016764015.1 of Phycisphaerales bacterium. The sequence goes on along the minus strand of JAESSR010000109.1, from coordinate 7,851 downwards.
AGGATTCTTATCCTCCTTCGGGTTTACGATGAGTTGGTAATCCTCCCGAAGGAGCGGAAGACCGCTCCGTCGGGGCACCCGGCGTGGTTGATTGAAGACCTCCTTCGCCGAAGACGGGCGAAGGAGGGCACCGAAGAGATGGCGGGCACCCGGCGGCTTATGGACATCCTGCGGAATATAGGATGAGGAATTCGCTGACATCAAAGAAGTTGAGTTTGCCATCGCCAGTGAAATCGACGGAGAGATCTCCAATGCCGAAGGCGCTGAGGAAAGAACTGATGTCAAATATATTCAGTTGGCCGTCGTTATTCAGGTCGGCATGGCAAGATGAAGGAATGGTGAATGCAGTGTCTGGTGTTGTTTCGTATCCCCAACGAACAGCGTTCCATGAGAAAGAGTCATCGCTAATTAGTTTTTCGATTTCGATAAAGCCGTAGTGAGGCTGGCCATCAATAGTCAGCGAAATAGGCATGGTGATTAATGTGTCTGAAACAAGCGAGCCGTTTGGGAGATCCGCATTGCTGACATAGATGTCGAGTCCTTGCGGCACAAAATTTGTAGTCGCATCCACTACATACCCCGCGGGGGCATTCATCGGAACATTGAGATAAGTGACATTGACCCAGGTACCGTGAGAAAAGATACGAGTGGGCACCGGGGAGCCGAGGGCTATGTCGAGGGTTTGGAACCCGCCTACTGACTTGTATGAGCTACCGCCAGAAGTGCCGGCTGGTGCGTAGCTAAAGGAGAACTCCCCAGGCATAGACGGGGTGGGTTCTCTGAACACGGGGGGTTGGTTCCATGCGTCCATTGTGATGTCGAGCCTCTGGTATATGCTTGGGAAAAAAGCGCTTGCATATCCCACTCTAAAGGCTGGGTTGTCATTTTCAAAAATAACAACATCTGCTGCGGTATGGATTGCTAGGCAGGATAATGTTGCTGTGCCGATCAAGAGTTTCGTATTCATGCTAAGCCCTTTGTTCTGGAGTATTACTACAATACCAAAGGATACAGCAAATGTTCATCCATGTCAAAGCGGATTTGCTGTTATTGCATAAAACTTGTTGTAAAGTATTATTAAACACAAAACGAGTGTCCGTGTGCCCATCGGGATTGTATTTGGGCCGTGTGCAGTGTAGTTAACCTAACCAATCTTTGGCTTTGAGTCTTGCGGGGACATATTCCTCGGTGACATAGGAGATGTCTTTGGTGATGAGGGATTCTACTTCCATTTTGAAGCCGTTGGTGAGCATGAGTTTGATCTCTTTTTGCCATTGCTTGTTGTCGGCGAACCAGGGGTAGGCGGCGATCTGTTTGGCGCGTTTGATGTCGCGGTCGTTGAGTTCGATTTTTACATCGTCGGTTAGGCCGCAGCGTTCGTAGTCTATTGAGCGGATGCCGATGTATTTTGCGTCTGGGATGGCGAGGCGTTTGGATTCGAATGCGAGTGAGATTGAGCCTTGTTTGATGACGCTATAGATGTAGTGTCCCCAGGGGTCGCAGTCGAGGAGGCAGTAGACGGGGAGGCCGTACTCTTTGTTGAGACGGTGGAGCATTCGGCGGACGCCTCGGGTTGGTTGCCCGGAGCCTTCGGTGAGGATGCAGTTGTGTTGTTCCCAGAATCTATCTTCGTTGAAGCGTTGCCAGACGGTGTCTTTTTCTACATGGAGGATGAAGTCTGCTTTGACATCTTTGAACTGGATGACTTCTGGTTCGCAGATTGATGGGATTGCGTAGCCGCCGGAGCCCATTTTGGCGCAGTTGATGTGGTCGCCGTTGTCGATGACGGTGATGTTGCCGACCATGGTGCCGCGTTTTTTGGCGAAGATGTGGAGTTCTTCTCGGAGTGATCCGAGTGATACTTCGAGGTCTTCGAGGATGCCGTCGGATTCGGTCTGGTCGTCGAAGGTTTTTTCTTTGGTTTTCTCGATGGTGTGGAGTGATTTGTAGAACATACCACGGAGCGAGAGCGTTTTGTCTGCGACGAGGAGCTCGTCCACCGATTTGGAGTGGAGGAGTGTCTGCATGAACTTGCGGGCTTGGCCGAGGTTGAAGAGCTGGCGCGTGCTTGTCGCGGAACCCATCTGGAGGATTCCCTTTGACTTGAGCCACTTGGTGTTGGATGGGCCGCGGATGGGGACCTCGAACTTTGGCTCGTTTCCGGAGAGCGAGGACTTGACGATGCCCTCGGCGAGTGTTGTGAGTTTGACGGCTGTTTCTTTGTCACGCTTGGCGGCGTTGGCGGACTTTGGGCGAATGGTGACTTTGTTTGTGGTCGTGGTGGGCGCCCTTTGAGGGACTTTTTTGACGACTTTCTTTTTGGTTACTTTTTTGGCCATGATAAACTCGATTGGTCTGTGTATTTCTTATTCAGGCGGCGGGGTAAGATATGTCATGCAAAAACGAACATCTACTATGCGATATTGTGTTTGATCTCCGGCATATTGAGAGTCGCGTGTTTTCCACCGATTGCACTGCTTGGCTTGCTGTTTGGGATACTGAGTTATTGTGAGATTAAGCGAGCCGACGGGATAGTGACCGGCACTGTTATGACTGCAATCGGGACGGTGCTGAGCGTGCTCGGAATTGTGTTTGCGGTGTTTGTTGTGATTTACTTTACACAAATCTTCTTGGGGGCTAAAGAGAGAATGAGCCCTCGAGACGCGACGGCAACTGTCCCCATCTACCCCGGGTTTATCGGAGAGGGATTCAAAGGATCTGGTTTCCACTTTGAATGGGAGGGGCAATCTTTCATCGGTTGTAGTCTCCATCAGTTCGATTCTGAGACGCCAGAAGTGATGCACATGTTCAACTCTGGTAAGGGGGAATCTATTATTGAAGTTCCGGTTACTGGTAGGGCTTTCATGCAGGAGGATGTTCAGATTCTCGCATATGAAACCGGTGTGATTGATGAGTTCGATGGTTTGGTGTATGAGGATAATGTCGAGATTCGCGCGGGTGAGGTTGTGTATGTAATGACGAGCAGGGGGCCGTTGGAAGCACGGGTCATGCTTTTCTGTTCCAGTTATGAGCCGGGTATGCGATGTGCTAAACTTAAGCTCCACCCAACAAGGCTCAGGGGGCTCAGCGGGAGTGCGGTCATCAGCGGTGTAACTGGCACCGTTGTCGGCGTGTTGCTTACTGGTAATGAGGAGGCTGGGACATTTGGGTTTGAGGTGCTTGATCTTGAGCGTTCGATCTTGAATGAGGACCTCGGGCCTTAAAGACATCTGCTTGCGAGCGTGCATGATCACCCTCCGAACAGCCCTGAAGCCGCTTTTGCTGATTTTTTGGTGGTGCGTTTCTTGGATGTTTTCTTGGTGATGCGTTTCTTTTTGAGGACTGGTTTGTCCTCGGAGGTTGAGTTTTCTGGTGGGGCGTTGAGGTCGTCGAGGATGATGACATCGCTGGCTTTGGCGAGTTTGCCGTGGTCGTCTTTGATGAAGTTTCCTTCGTCGTCGAGTTGTGCGTCGGCGATTTCGGTGCGGCGTTTGGCTTGTTTTAAGAGGGCGTCGTAGAGTTCTTGGGTGTCTGTCCCGGTGAGGTGGTGGCAGGCTTTGCTGATTTCGCCGATGTATCGTTCGAAGACATCTCGTTTTTGTGCGTCGCGTTTCATGCGTTCGCGGCGTCGGATGTATTGGCCGAGCTTTCGGCCGCACTCTTTGAGTGCGAGTGTCATTTCTTTTCGGATCTCGTCGTAGTCTGCGATGGCTTCTTTGGATTCAGATGTGAATGGGACCCAGACGCTGGCCATGTGGATCATGACGACGAGTGGGCCGACGGGTGGGCCGCCTCTGGGTTGTTGGAGTCCGTAGTTTTTCCAGCCGGTGTCGACGATGGATTTGAATGCGCAGCAGGCGGATTGTTGGTAGAGCAGTGGGACGCGGTTGGCGAAGCGGATGATGCGTGCTTGTTGGTCGCCGGGAAGGTTGCCACCAAAGGCGATGGCGGCTTCGATTTGGAATGGGTTTCCTCGGTAGACGGCGGGTGCTCTTGTGGAGGCGGTGTAGAACTCGGCTTTGACGCCTTTGAGCATGCCGGCGAGCATTTGTTGGACGCCGATGGGGCTGAGGCAATCGGTCGGTGGTGAACGGAGTTTGGCGTTTTGGAGTGCGTTGTAGATTCGTTCGCCGGCTTTGGAATCGAGTGAACTCAGGCGGGTTGCGCTGGTGATTGTTTTTTCTTTGGAGGAAGCGGTTTTGGTGATGTCTTTGACGATGGATGGTGGGACGCGGCAGAACTCGTTTTTGAAAAAGCCGGCGAGTTGTTTCTCGTCGGTTTTGTTGAGCATGGTGAGGAAGGTGCCGAGCTCTACGCCGTAGGGGTGGGCTTTGATTTCTTCGGTTTCTGGTGGGAGCTCGTCGACGGTTCTTGGGTAGAGGATTCGGTCGGAGAATTCTTGGGTGCGGATGATGGATTGGGTGTCTTGCGCAACCTCTTGATCGGCTTCGGCGAGGTCTGGGTTTTCGTTGGCTTTGTCTGGGGGGATGAAGGTGATTTGGCAGTGCGGGTTGGAGATCGCGGTCTGTTCGAGGTAGGTTTCTACCGAGCCTTTGCCTCGGAAGAACTTGGCTTCCATCTCGATGGAGACTCTTGTGCCGGTGCCCTCGGGGAAATCTTCGGTTTCGATGTCGATCGTCACTTCGGGTTTGTTTTTGGTGGTGTCCATCGCGAGTTCGAGATGGTGGGCGGGTTTGTTTTTCTTTGGGCGCGTGGTGATGACCATCGGCTTGCCGGTGGTCATGAGCCCGTACATTCCGGCGGCGGAGATGCCGATGCCTTGTTGGCCACGAGACATTTTGAGTCGGTGGAACTTTGAGCCGTAGAGGAGTCGTCCGAAGATGTTTTCGACTTGCTTGCGGACGATTCCTGGGCCGTTGTCTGTGATGGTGACGCGGTAGCGACCTGATTTGGTTGCGTTTGCTGGTGGGGTGATTTCTTCGATTTTGACTTCGATGGCAGGAAGGATAGACGCCTCTTCGCAGGCATCGAGGGAGTTGTCTACGGCTTCTTTGACGGTGGTGAGAAGTGCTTTACGAGGATTATCGAACCCGAGGAGGTGTCGGTTTTTAGCAAAAAACTCGGAGACGGAGATGTCTCTTTGCTTAGTGGCCATGGATTCGGCATCGGCACGGGTTCTTTTTATTGTTTTTTTAGCGGCCACTCCACCCTCCTTGGCGGTGAAAACTGCGTGTTTGCAGGTGATTTGGGGTTGTTTGGAGGAGGATAGCACAGATGGACGGGCTTTGGGTGGACGCCGTGCAATGAAAATAGGATGGCGTGTAAAGAATTCTTCACAGTATTTGAGTATTTCTGTCCGTGACATGGGGCTTTTCGTGTATATTGTCACTTGCTTCCCATTTATTTGGGTTGTCTATGGGGGTTGCTGATTCGTCATGGATGAGTAATCTAATCGTAAGAGAGATTGAGACCTATTTGCGTATGAAGAGGTCTTGAGAGCTTTGAGCTCAACTGTTTTAAAAGGAGAGAGTATGAGAAACGCAATCGTAATCGTTGCACTCGCAGGCCTTGCTGGCCTTACTAGTGCAGATACCGTCGCAAACTGGAACTTTAACGATCAGGGTCTCCCTGCTGGTGGGTTCGGTTTTCAAACATCAGATTTCCCACAGAATGCAGATGTGGGCACTGGATTGTTCACTATCGGCAACTTTAATGGCGACAATACTGCTGGTGTATACAACTGGGTTCAGAGCTTTGCTGGCACAACAACCGCTGCAATCGGTGGCGCATCATCGGGCGGCTCGTTTGCGTTCCAAGGTGCAGCAAACCAGGGTGTCACCAACAATGGTGCACAAGCTACATTCTCATTCAATGGCGCATCATACACTAGCTTGATGTTTGACTTTGCTCGTCGTGGTACAGGCACTGGTTTCAACAATGTTACCATCGAACTTTTCGATGCAGGCTCATCATTGGGTGTGATCGATACACTCGGTGGTGCAACTTCAACATGGATTGCAAGCAACTATGATATCTCAGCACTTGACGGTGTTGCAGATGCGTCGATCGTGTTCACCTTTGATGGTGCAAGTTCGGACACGGGCAACAATCGCCTCGATAATGTGACTATATCGGGTATTATCCCAGCACCGGGTGCAGCAGCACTTCTCGGTCTTGGCGGTCTCGTCGGTTCACGCCGTCGTCGCTAATCGATCTTGCGGGTGATTCGTCGCCTGCTTGAAGGATCAATAAGTTGATTCACATGCGGATGCCCTGCAAGGGGCATCCGTTTTTTTATTGTGTGCGTATGATTGTGTGATGGAATCAGAACAGCGGCATGATGAATCGGTATTGGATCCGTGCTATCGGTGTGGGTATTTGATTGAGTGTGCCGTTGGGGTGCGATGTTCGGAGTGTGGACATGTGTATGGAACCAATGATGTGGAGGTTTCGCAACGGCGGCGGGTTTCTATCGATGGATCAAGCAGGCGGGTGCGGACATGGATGATCCGATGGTCATGTATTTGGGTGGTGTTTTTGGTTGTTGGTCTCGGGGCGATGTGGATTTTAGATTCGCAGATGCCTTGGGATTTTGTGTATTTTATGGTGGGGACGCTGAGTGCATTGATCTGGGGGAGCATTGGGCTTGGGTGGGTGGTGTCGCGGTTTGCGCCTGAGCATCAACGGCGGTTGTTGTGGTTGGGGTGGCTTGAGGCTCTTCCGGTAGTGCATCTGTCTTGGTTGAGTATCGCCGGGTTTGCTGGGCTTGAATCGGTGCTTGCTGGGGTGTTGTATTTTCTTGGGGTGAGTGTTGGTGGCGGGAAATATTTAGATATTGCTGAGATGGTCATAACTGGGTCTGTGATTATTGCTTTCGTGGTTTGGACATTGGGGTCGTTGGCATTACTGTTTGCTTGGCCTGCGAAGCTCAGTGAGTATTTGCTTGAACATGAAGTTGTCAAGTGTCAGCCCGGGGAGGGGATGATGTGGTTTCTGGGGGTGGTGACTTATTTGGCAGCGTGTGCTGTGGGGTTTATGGGTGGGGTGCTTTGGACTGGTTTTATCATAAATCTGATGAGTTGAGTGTGTGTGTTTCGTGGGGTATTTGGGCTATGATGTTGGCCCTTCTCAGTGGGTGCTGATGAAGATTTCAACGACATTGAAAACGACCACTCGACTGGAGAAACACGATGGAAACTACACTTATTATCCTCAAGCCTGATGCGGTACAACGCGGGCTTATGGGCAAGATCATTACCCGCTTTGAAGAAAAAGGGCTCGCAATCGTCGGCATGAAAATGATGACGATCTCGCCAGAACTCGCGGGCACACACTACGGCGATCACAAGGGCAAGCCGTTTTATGATGGGCTTGTTGGGTTTATGACTTCATCACCTGTATTGGTGATGGCGATTCGTGGCGTTGGGGCGATTGCGATCTGCCGAAAGATGATGGGCGCGACCTTTGGCTCAAATGCTGATGCTGGAACCATTCGAGGTGACTTCGGCGTATCGAACTCCTTTAACTTGGTTCATGGTTCAGACTCACCAGAAGCAGCGGCCAAGGAAATCGGGTTGTTCTTCAATGATGGCGATGTTCAGGACCTCGATCGTGCGATCGAAGGTTGGGTATACGACATGAGCGGCGGCGATCCAGAGTGATTTGAGATCATCGAAGATTCAAAGAAAAACACCCTGCTGATGCGGGGTGTTTTTGTGTGTACTGGTGGTTTGGGGATGAAGAATATGGTGAAGACACAGGCGGGACGCCTGTGCTACGGGCGAAGGTTTCAATGAGCGGTAGCGGGTTTGATCTCGCCGATGACTGCGGGTGATTCATCGAGTTCGATGATGATCTGGTCTGCAATTTCTCGGCGGTGTATTTCGATTT
>JAESSR010000108.1 GCA_016764015.1 Phycisphaerales bacterium | reverse complement strand
GGGGAAGAGGGGGCAAGAAAAAACCACTCCCTTACGGTCGCGGCTCGTTGAGAGTTGTTGATGTCCGTCGCTGGGGTTAGGCCATTAGTGGTTTTCGGCCGAGGGATCTTCGGATATCTGCGAGCTGGCCGTAGTGGAAGGCGGGGTGCATGGCGCACATTCCTAGGCAGAGACCGATGGTGCCGAAGAATGGTTTCCACTCTTCGGGGCATTCGATTGGTTTGTCGAGGTCTTCTTCTGAGATGGTTTCGATGTAGGCGAGGAGCTCGGCGTGAGCTGATTCGTAATGGGCCATGAGTTCGTCGAAGGTTGGGTAGTCGGCGTCGGTGGAGGGCTCGGTTTTGTACTCGAACTGTTCTTTGAGTGTGTCTAGGGGGCAGGTTTCTTTGCCGAGGATGAAGTTGTGAAGGATTGAGGATTCGGTGTGGGCAATGTGACCAAGGATCCAGAGTGCGTGGTTGCCGCCTTTGGATGTTGGTTGGGCGAGCGGCTCGTCTTTGAGGTCATTGATGAGGGCAAGGGTCATGTTCGATGAGTTTGCGAGGCTAGCTTTGATGAAATCGATGGTGTTCATTGTGTTCTCCTGGGTTGTCCTCTTCGGGTAGAGAGTATGGTTTTGTTTGGTGCTGTGTCAAGTGTGAATGCAAAAAAATCGCACCCGGGATGGATGCGGTTTGGGTGCGTGAGCAGTGGGGATCAGTTCTCTGGTTTCTCGTCAAGGGGGATCCAGACGGTGACGGCGAAGCCTGGGGGGAGGTATTCGATGGTGGTGCGATAGACATAGAAATCGTTGGGGTCGTGGTTGATGCGTTTGAAGACGGAGTTCTGGAGGTCTTTGAGTTGAGGGATATCACGGGTGTTGATGCGTTTAATGCCCATGCCGAGCCCGACGGCTTGGGGTTCGTCGTCCATGCGATAGGAGGCATCGTCGGGTTTGTAACTCTGGGTGCTTGGGTTGAACCCGAAGCGCTCGATGGTGAGCTTTGGGGGTTTGGCTTGGTGATAAAGGTCTTTGTGGATGATGGTGTCGAAGATGTTGATGTCGGCGGGGAGGACGGGGGCGTGGTGGACGACTTCGTGGGTGCGGTCTTTTGTTTGATAGCGTTCGAGCGAGCGGGCGATGCGCTGGCCGAAGAATATGGTGATGGGTGTGTTGATCTCTGGGAAGTCGGGCGCGAGGGTGAGTCGGAGTTCGTTGCCCGAGGGTTCGAGGGTGAGGGCTTCGGGTGGAATGGACCCGAACTCATGAAGGAGTCGCAGGCGAGGATCTGGGTCAAGATCGCCATCGAGTGTTTCGAGCGCAGGGTCGTTGAGCCCAGGCTTGTGGGTGTAGACCTTGCCTGAGAAGACGACCGGGGATGGCCCGATACGGAGTCTTCTGAGATCGACATACCCAGCAGCCGCGACGACATCGACCTTGGAGTCGAGGTTTTCTGAGGGGACGAGGATGCCTGAAACATAGCGGACGCTTGCTCGGAGTCCGAGGAGCTGGGACATGCCGATGGAGACTTGGCGGAGTGCCTTTTTGCTGGTGGCTTCGCGGGCTTTGGGGACACGGGCCGAGAGTGCGCCGTCGAGCCCGGCTCGTCCTTCAGGAAATCTTTTTAGGATTGATTCGTATTTCTGAACGACTTGGAGTACGGCCTGGACAGATTCTTGGGGTGCGCCTGCTCGTTGGGCAGCATCGATGATGAGTCGGAGCCCCTTGGGCGCGGGGGATTCGTAGAGGATAGTGTAGGGGCAATCATCACCCATCATTCTGGAGATTCGCCAGGATTGGGTACGATCGAGGGAGAGGACTTCGCCAATATCGTTTGGTTTTGGTCGAATTCCGGTGAGTGGTTCGAGGTGCTCTTGGACGGATAATTGGAGTTTCTGGCCCAAATTCGCGAGTTCGAGCATGAGATCGCCGCTCGGTTTTGTTTCCGGGGAATATTTTTGGGAAATATTGGTAGATTTGTCTATCTTTGGTCTTGATTCCATCGTATATTCCTGTAGACTATTTCTAAGCAATGCTTCTGGGAAACAAACCGTCTGTTTCTCATTCTCGGTATTGCTCACCAGTGTGTCCATCATGGTATGCACTTTTCAGGAGAATCACAATGACAAAGACAACAGTACTCGCCCTCGCCGTTTTGGCTGGCGGCACCACAGTCCTCCACGCTCAGGTTTCTACCTTCAGTTATAGCGGCGAAGTGATCGAACTTCGTGATGACCTTGGTCTTATGGGGGCAGCATCGCTTGGCTCACAAGGCACAGGGACTTTCACGCTTGACTTTGATGCTAAACCAGATGACAACCCACAAGGCGGCGGAGATTTCATCAACTTCTTCGAGGCCCTTGGCATGAGTGCAGTGATTGAAGACTTCGGGATCAGTGGTGTAAGCCCTGAGGACTTCGTATTCGCATTTGCTCAAGATAATGTGCTGATCTTCGAAGATGAAGATTTCGTCGCTTATGACACCCTCGAGATCCAGTTGTCCGTTTCTGCAAATGACGACTATGACTTTGGTCATTTCTCAATCAACTTCATTGGTACAGAAGATTGGTTCGATGGTGTGGCCACTCTGCCTGATCCGCTCTCAATGGGCTTTGAAAATCTGCTCCGTGCTGAAGTCGTTATCGAGTTCTTCCAACTCCAAGGCGGTGGCGGCGGTGATGCGCCAGGTGATGGCGACGGTGGAAAAGGCGGAGTCATGGTCAGTTCCCGTACAGTCATCAACATCGGTTCCATGGCAAACGCTGCGGGTACTGTTGCCACGATTGGTTGCCGGAGCTATCAGTTTGCAGCACCAGTTGCTCAGTTTGACTTCTTTGACATTTCATCGTTCATCACTGAGTTCTCCGCTGGATCTGCAGATGCAGATATGAACGCAGACGGCATGCTCAACTTCTTTGACATCGCCGAGTTTGTTGCCCAAGTCCAGACGGGTTGCACAAACTGATCGCACAGAGCCTACTCAAGCGTATGTTTGAGCTTGAGTAGGCGACTTCATACGGGTGCGCCCTCGCTGGTGGACTCCGCCCTAGCCCCGGGCGTTGTCCACCAGTTTATTTTTAGGTGGTGGGCAGTGGGGGAGAAAAAGCCGCGTTGGGTGACGCGGCTTTGTTGTTCTGGGGGAAGAAACGGGCTGGAAGCCCGTTCTACCGAAGAGGGGCTAGGCCTTTGGACCGCCGGAGCGGATGGCGTTGGAGAGGTCGTATTTGGCGTCGTTGGTGCGGAAG